>NZ_JBWKYR010000001.1:0-175327 GCF_059423865.1 Acidovorax sp. GW458-11-26-14-TSB4 | reverse complement strand
CCCCGGGAACCCCGGTTCCGGGCGCTTCTTGCATTCATAACAGTGGAGTCATTGACAATGGAATTTCTGCAATCAACCGATTTCTGGATCGGTCTGGTCAAGATCGTCTGGATCAACATCATCCTCTCGGGTGACAACGCGGTGGTGATCGCTCTGGCTGCGCGCTCGCTGCCTCCAGAGCAGCAGCGCAAGGCGGTGTTCTGGGGTTCTGGCGCAGCCGTGGTGCTGCGCGTGCTGCTCACCGTGGTGGCAGCCAAGCTGCTGGCGCTTTCCTTCCTGCAGATCGTGGGTGGTTGCCTGCTGCTGTGGATCGGTTTCCAGCTGCTGAGCGATGGCGATGAGGAAGAAGGCGAATCCAAGACCTATGGCAGCCTGATGGCCGCCGTGCGCACCATCCTGATCGCCGACCTGGTGATGAGCCTGGACAACGTGATCGCCGTGGCTGCCGCTGCGCAGGGCAGCACCATGCTGCTGGTTCTGGGCCTGGCCATCAGCATTCCGCTGGTGGTCTTCGGCAGCACGATGATGATCAAGCTGATGGAGCGCTTCCCCTTGATCGTGGTCCTGGGCGCCGCCCTGATCGGGTGGGTGGCGGGCGAGACCATCGCCGGCGATACGGCGCTGCAGGGCCTGGTGGCCGCCCATCCGTCGCTGCATTACGTGGCCGCGGCACTCGGTGCGATCCTGGTGGTGGGCGGCGGCAAGCTCTGGCGCCTGCGCGCCAGCCGTGCTGCGGCCTGACAAAAATGGCATCTGCAACACCCGTGTTGCAGGGCAACGACAAGAACGGCAGGCAAGAGCCCTGCTAGAGGGGTTCCTGGCGCCGCATGGAGCGAATCAGGGCCGGTGAAGACCGGGCTTGGAAATTGCTTCTAAAGGTATCTCATTACCTCCGTGGATCGATTGCAAGTGGGCAGAAAAACGTCGGCACAGCAGCTGGTTTGGTGGCGTACCGATGGCTTTGTCTGCACACTGGTGGCCGCCATCGTGGTGGCGCTTGCCAGCGTGATGGGTTGGGTGCAGCGCCTGGATCTGGCCATGTACGACGCCGCTGTCGGCTCCACAGCGGCCGAGCCGGCCGCCGACCTGGCCGTCGTCGGCATCGATGAGCGCAGTTTCAAGGCCCTGGGTCCCTGGCCCTGGCAGCCCGAGGTGCATGCGCGCTTTGTCGACCAACTGGCGCAAGCGGGCGCCCGGGCCATTGTTTATGCCCTGCCGCTGCCGGAAACGCTGGCGCGCCCAATTCCCCAACCCGCTGCCGCGCCTGCCACCCCTGGCGAGCCCCAGACGCCAATGCCTGCCGCCGAGATTGCCGCTCCGTCGGGCGATGCCCGGCTGGCCTTGAGCCTGCAGCGCGCGGGCAACGTGGTGCTGGCATCGCAGTACGCGGCGGCCGGGCCCGCTGCGCCGCTGCCGTCGCATGTGCGCCGCAGTGCGCTCGCGGCGCCGGGCGAGCATGCCGTTCCTGCCGTTTCGGGCCGGCATCCGCCGGCAATGCTGGGGGCAGCGGCATCCGCCATCGGCCATCTGTACCTGACCCCCGACGCGGATGGCGTGCTGCGCCAGATGCCGCTGCTGCTGGCCCATGACGGCGTCGCAGTGCCATCGGTAGCGCTGCTGACAGCGCAGCGCAGCTTGCAATTGGGCCAGGCCGATCTGCGCCTGCAGGCCGCGCCACCCTGGCTGCGCCTGGGCAGCCTGGGCATCGCTACCGACAGCCACTCGGTGCTGCGCCCGCTGTTCCATGCGCCAGAAGCCGGTCAGCCGGCCTTTGCGCGCACGGCCTTCGCCCAGGTGCTGGCTCCCACTGCGGGCGCTTCCGGCTTCCAGGGCAAGACGGTGCTGGTGGGTTTCAGCGCGCCCGCGCTGGCGGAGCCCCTTGCCACGCCGGGTGGCCAGTCGCTGTACCCGGTCGAGGTGCTGGCGCAGATGGTGTCGGCCATCCGCCAGGGCCATGCCGTGGTGGTGCCGCCGTGGGCGCAGCCCGCGGCATGGCTGGCCATCGTGGTCGCCCTGCTCTACCTGGCACTGGCGCTGCCGCAGGTGAGCGCCCTGGCCGGCCTGGCCGTGAGCGTGGCCTTGCTGCTGGCGCTGGCCGGCGCCCAGTGGCTGGCGCTGGAGCATGCGCTGCTGTCGTTCTCGCTGCTCGGGGCAGCTCTGGTGGTGGCCGTGGGACAGGCCGTGATGCTGGCGCTGAAGCTGCGCGGTGGCCGTGGCACCTCCCGCAGCAGCAAGTCGGCCGAGGCCGCCGAGTCCAAGCGCATGCTGGGCCTGGCGCTGCACGGCCAGGGCAAGCTGGAGCAGGCCTTCGAGCATTTTCGCCGGCTGCCGATGACCGAGGCACTCAAGGACAATCTGTACCATCTGGCGCAGGACTTCGAGCGCAAGCGCAATTACGCCATGGCCAAGCTGGTGTACGAGCGCATCCTGCGCCACGACCGGCAGTACAAGGACGCCAAGACCCGCTACCGCAAGGTGCGCGCCCGCGCCAAGTCGGCCTCGGGCCAGCCCGATACGTCGCCGCCGCCGAGTTCGGCACCGATGCCCATGCCCAGCGTGCCGGCCACGCCGCGTCTGCCGGGGGATGCGAGCGTCGGCCTGCCCATGCTGGGCCGCTACGAGATCACCAAGGAGATCGGCAAGGGCTCCATGGGCGTGGTGTACCTGGGGCGCGACCCGAAGATCGGTCGCCTGGTGGCCATCAAGACGCTGGCGCTGGGCCAGGAGTTCGAGGGCGATGGGCTGATCGACGCGCGTTCACGTTTCTTCCGCGAGGCCGAGACGGCAGGGCGGCTGCAGCACCCCTACATCGTGACCATCTTCGATGCGGGGGAGGAACACGACCTGGCCTACATCTCCATGGAGTTCCTCAAGGGCACGGACCTGTCGCCCTTCTGCAAGGAAGGCAATCTGCTGCCGGTGCCGCTGGCCCTGTCGGTGGCGGCCCGCGTGGCCGAGGCGCTGGACTACGCCCATGCCAACCAGGTGGTGCACCGCGACATCAAGCCGGCCAACGTCATGTTCGACGCGGCAACCGATGCGGTCAAGGTGACCGACTTCGGCATCGCGCGTCTCACCGACTCGAACAAGACCCGCACGGGCCTGGTGCTGGGCACACCCAGCTTCATGTCGCCCGAGCAGCTGGCGGGCAAGAAGGTGGATGGGCGCTCGGACCTGTATTCGCTGGGCGTGACCCTGTTCCAGATGCTCACCGGCTCGCTGCCCTTGCGCGGGGCCTCCATGCCCGAGCTGATGCACAAGATCGCCAGCGTGCCGGCGCCCGACGTGCGCACGCTGCGGCCCGAGCTGCCGGCCGAGGTGGCCGAGGTGGTGGCGCTGTCGATGATGAAGCGCCCCGAAGCCCGTTACCAGACGGGGCGCCAGTTTGCGGCCGAGATACGGCGTGCACTGGCGGCACTGGTGGGTGCTGAAAGCGCTACAAACCCGCGGACAGTCGTCTATGATGCGGCTCGCAAGGCAACACGGAACGACATGGCGGACTTTCAGGAAACGCTGACGGAATACCCTGCACAGGGAGATTCTTCGCTGCCGCCATCCAGTGCCCGATGAGGGCCGCGCCGCTTTATCCATGAATTACGATTTTTTTGCGCGCACCGATCGGGGGCGGGTGCGCAGCAACAACGAAGACGCCGTCGCGATCGACCGGGATGCCCAACTGGCCATCCTGGCCGATGGCATGGGCGGCTACAACGCAGGCGAAGTGGCCAGCGGCATGGCCACGACCTTCATCCGCACGGAAATGGCCCGCTGGCTGGCCCAGGCCGGCAGCACACCCCAATCGACCGACGTGCGCCGGGCGCTGGAAATCTGCGTGGAAAACGCGAACCACGCCATCCTGGGCGCGTCGTTGTCGAACCCCCAGTACGCCGGCATGGGCACCACGCTGGTGGCCGGCATCTTCCAGGGCTCGCGGCTGATCCTGGGCCACATCGGCGATTCACGCTGCTACCGCCTGCGCGGCGGGGTGCTGCAGCAGATCACGCGCGACCATTCGTGGCTGCAGGAGCAGGTGGATGCCGGTATCCTCACGCCGCACCAGGCGGCCATCTCCTCCAACCGCAACCTGGTCACCCGGGCCTTGGGGGTGGAGCCAAATGTGCTCATGGAGGTCAACGAATTCCAGGTGGCGCCGCACGACCTGTTCCTGATGTGCTCGGACGGGCTCACGGACATGGTGTCCGATGCCGATCTGGCGGAGATGGTGCGTGCCACCCTCCCGCTGGAGGAAAAAACCACATTGCTTATTGATACCGCCAATGCACACGGTGGTCGTGATAACGTTAGCGTACTGCTGGTACAGGCCGGCGCGGGGGGCAAGAAGCGCAGCCTGATGTCCCGCCTGCTGGGTGCTGCCTGACGGTGCCGGCCCATAACAAATCTCAAATCAGGAGTGGATCATGCCCAGAATGATCGTTTCGATCGACGGCGTCGTCATCAAGGAAGTTCAGTTGACCAAGGACCGCACCACCCTTGGACGCAGGCCATACAACGATATCGTGATCGACAATCTGGCGGTGAGTGGCGAGCACGCGATCTTCCACATGATCGGGCATGACGTCGAGATCGAAGACCTGGGCAGCACCAACGGCACCTATGTGAACGCCAAGGCCGTCAAGCGCCAGGAGCTGCGCAATGGCGACACGGTGGAAGTGGGCAAGTACAAGATCCGCTTCCTGCACGAGGCCGAGGGCGAGAACTTCGAGAAGACCATGATCTTCAAGCCCGGCATGGTGCCGCCGCTGGGCACGGCGTCGCGCCCAGCCGGTCTGCCGGCAGCGCCCGCGCCCGCACCGATGACGGCGGTGATCAAGGTGATGTCCGGTGCCGCCGCCGGCCGCGAGGTGTCTCTGCTCAAGGTGGTGACCACCATCGGCAAGCCCGGCGTGGCCGTGGCTTCCATCACCAAGCGCCACCATGGCTTCGTGCTGGCGCATGTGGAAGGCCCGGACATGCCGCTGCTCAACGGCTCGGCCATCGGCCTGTCGCCCGTGCCGCTCAAGCACGGCGACAAGCTGGAGCTGGCCGGCACCGAGATGCAGTTCGAGCAGACCTGACGGGCGCGCCGTGCCGCTTGCCTGGCCCGGCCCCTTGTCTGCCCCGCGCCGGGTGCCACCGAACTGAGCCTTTCTGATGCGGCCACGGACCGGCTCCTGGTTGGCGCGCCGCTGGCGCCGCATCGCCGTCACGCTATTGCCGCTGCTGTTCGCCCTGCTTCACGTGGGCGGAATCCTGCACCTGCAGGTGCTTGAGCGGCTGGAAAACATCATCTACGACACCCGGCTGCGCGCCACCATGCCGGGCACCATGGACGAGCGCATCGTCATCGTCGACATTGATGAGCGGAGCCTGGAGCGCACCGGCCAGTGGCCCTGGGGCCGCGACAAGATGGCCCGGTTTGCGAGCGAGTTGCTGGAGCGCCAGCAGGTGGCGGTGTTGGGCTTCGACGTCGTGTTTGCGGAGCCCGACGGCAGCTCGGGCCTGGCCAGCCTGCAGAACCTGGCGCAAGGCCCCCTGCGCGGGCAGGCTGGCTTTGCCGAGCAATTGGCGCGCCTGGCCCCGGAGTTGGACTACGACGCGCAGTTCGGCCGGGCCTTGCAGGGCCGGCCCGTGGTGCTGGGCTACTACTTCACCAGCGACCGGGATGGGCGTGCGCGCGGCGTCCTGCCAGAACCCGCGCTGCCCCTGGACCGGCTGCGAGGCAAGCCGCTGCGGGCCACCTCCTGGCAAGGGCATGGCAGCAACATCGGGGTGCTCGCCAAGGCGGCGCCGTCGGCCGGGTTCTTCAATTCCGTCACCGATCCTGACGGGGTGGTGCGCTCCCTGCCGCTGCTGGCCGAGTACCAGGGCCGCTACTACGAGTCGCTGGCGCTGGCCATGCTGCGCATGGCAACAGGCCGGTCGGATCTGTACCCGCTCTATGCAACCTCGGAATTCGACCATGATGTGTTGAAGGGCATCCAGCTGCGCAAGGACCAGGCCCGCCTGGCGCTACCGGTCGACGCCAATCTGGCCACCCTGATTCCCTACCGGGGCCTGGGCGATGTATCGGGTGGTTCGTTCCGCTATGTCTCCGCGAGCGATGTACTGGAGGGCAAGCTGGCGGCCGGCAGCCTGAAAGGCCGCCTGGTGTTGGTCGGGTCCACGGCGCCCGGCCTGGTCGATCTGCGCGTGACGCCCGTGGGCCGTGCCTATCCCGGGGTGGAGGCGCATGCCAATGTGCTGTCGGCGTTCATCGACGGGACGACCATCGTCCAGCCGGACTACGCCATTGATTTCGATGGCTTTCAGCTGCTGCTGGTGGGCTTGCTGCTGGCCTTCTCGCTGCCGCTGCTGACGGCGGGTTGGGCGATGGTGCTCAGTGCCGGGGTGTTTGCCGGGCTGGTGGCGCTGAATCTCTGGTTCTATGAGACACAGGGCTTGGTGATGCCCTTGGCGACGGTGCTGGTGCTGGCACTGTCGGCTTTCACGTTGAACATGGTCTACGGCTATTTTGTCGAAAGCCGCTCCAAGCGGGAGCTGGCCGCTCTGTTCGGGACCTATGTTCCACCCGAACTGGTGGACGAGATGGTCAAGGAGCCTGAGCGCTACAGCATGGATGCCAGCAACCAGGAATTGACGGTGATGTTCTGCGACATGCGCGGCTTTACCGCGCTGTCGGAAACCATGGAGCCTCTGCAACTGCAGGCCATGCTCAATGGCGTGTTCAGCCGCCTGACCCACATCATCCGTGGCCGCCGCCAGGGCACGATCGACAAGTACATGGGGGATTGCGTGATGGCCTTCTGGGGGGCTCCGGTGGCCACCCCCGGGCACGCCGAGCTGGCGGTGGCGGCGGCGCTGGACATGGCCCGGGCGATTGGCCAGCTCAACGAGGAGCACCGCGGCAAGGGCCTGCCGGAGATCGGCGTGGGCATCGGCCTGAACACCGGCTCCATGTGCGTGGGGGACATGGGCTCGGACATCCGGCGCAGCTACACCGTGATCGGCGATGCCGTGAACCTGGGCTCGCGGCTGGAAGGTCTCTCCAAAACCTACGGGGTCACCATGGTGGTCAGCGACTCCACCCGGGCCATGGCGCCGGGTTTCATCTGGCAGGAACTGGACCGGGTGCGCGTCAAGGGCAAGGCGCAGGCGGTCACCATCTACACCCCCTTGGCTGCTTCGTCCGAGCCGCTGCCACCCGAGCGGGTGCAGCAACTGGCGCTCTGGCAGCAGTTTCTCGCCGCCTACCGGGCCCAGGAATGGGATGCATCTGCCCTGCTTTTGCGGAATTTGCACGCTTCGGAACCTGGAAACATCCTGTATTCGCTGTACGCAGGCCGCATAGAGGCCCTGCGGGTGTTACCCTTTCAGCCGGATTGGGACGGTGCCACCCAATTCGACACCAAGTAGGACAATGGCCGCAGCCCGCACCGATAACCCAAGAGACGACAGCAAACAGGACTGCATGACATGAAGGTTCGCGTACTGGGGTGCTCCGGGGCCATTGCCAAAGACTGCCGGACCACCTCATTCCTGGTCAACGACAACATCCTCATCGATGCGGGGACGGGGGTGGGCGACCTGACGCTGGACGAAATGCGCCGCATCGACCATGTGTTCCTCACGCATTCGCACCTGGACCACATCGCGGCGCTGCCCCTGATGCTCGATGCCGTGTCGTCCCTGCGCAACAGCCCGGTGCAGGTCCACGCGCTGACCGGCACCATTGCCGCGCTGCAGGCACACGTGTTCAACAACGTCATCTGGCCCGACTTCAGCAGCATCCCCACGTCTGACCAGCCCTTCCTGCAGTACCAGATCATCTCGGTCGGGGAGCGATTGAAGGTCGAAGACGTGCACCTGGAGGTTCTGCCCGCCGTGCACACCGTGCCCGCCGTGGGCTACGCGGTGGCGGGCAGCACGGGCTGGTGGGTTTTCAGCGGCGACACCGGCCGCAATCCGGACTTCTGGAACCGGGTCAATGCTTTGCCGGTCGCCATGCTGGTCATCGAGACCGCCTTCAGCAACCGCGAAACCTCCTTGGCCCAGCGCAGCCTGCACCTCTCACCCCACACCCTGGCCCAGGAACTGGCGCAGCTGACCCCTGGCAAGCGTTGCCCCATCTATATCACCCATACCAAGCCGTCCGAGACCGAGCTCATCATGGAAGAGATCCGACGCTTCGACCAGAGCGCTGGACCGCTGGGCGCTGCCCCCCATGACATTTACTGGCTCAAAGCGGGGGATGTCTTCGAGTTCTGACCACTCTGTTGCAGATGGTGACGTTCGTGGTACGACAAAAATGTCGCTGTGAGATCTCCTGTGGGGTTCGGGAAACACTTCGGTGACAAATGACCCATTTGGGGGAGGGGTTCAGGTACCATGCCATCGGTTTCGCAAGGTGGCACAAAACCTGCTCATGTTGAGCCAGCCTGGAGAATTTTCTGCAGGTTTCAATTGCAATTGACCTCCGAGGAGTTATTTATGAAGCGTTTCATGCAAAAGGGTTTCACCCTGATCGAATTGATGATCGTTGTGGCGATCATCGGTATCCTGGCTGCCGTGGCTCTGCCTGCGTACCAGGACTACACCATCCGCGCCAAGGTGTCTGAAGCAGTGATCGCTGGCAGTTCGCCCAAGAGCGCCATGTCGGAAGCCTTCCAGACGGATTCCGTCGGGGGCTTGACTGCGGCTGCTTCCGCGATCAACGCTGCATCCATTGAAACCAAGCGCTCGAAGTACGTTCAGGGCTACAGCGTTACCGCTGCCAGCCCATGGACCATCCTCGTTACCGTTGCTGCCAACTCTGGCAACGGCATCCCCAGCGGTCTGAACGGCAACACGCTGAGTTTCTTCCCCAACGTGCAAAGCGCGATTCCTACTGATGCTGTGCAAGGCGCCATCGATTGGGCCTGCACTTCTGCCACCACCACCAGCGCTCAGAACCGTGGCCTGGGTAACCGTGCCGTTTCTGCCGGTACTCCTCTGCCTGCTAAGTACGCGCCTTCTGAATGCCGTTAATATTGGCTATCTTCTAAAAAGCGAGGCTTGTCCTCGCTTTTTTCTTTGCCGAGGCCTTTGTGCGAACTTCATCCAATTCCCTCCAATCTGGTTGGCCATACGGGCTGATTGTTCTCGTTGTTGCCGCGCTCTATGGACAGAGCCTTGGCTTTGGCTACGTGTGGGATGATGGAGCTCTGTTCCTTGAAAACACCGTGTTGCGTGAAGGCGCGTGGAGTTGGAAGGCCGTGGCGCGGCCCGTATTGCCCGATACCCCCTATTTTCGTCCTCTGGTCTTGAGCACCTGGATGATGGAAATGCAGGTCTTCAACCTGCAGCCTCTGTATTCGCACGCAATCAATGTGTTGATCCATGCCATCAACACCTGTCTCCTTTATTCGATTGCATGCCGCATTTTTGAAGGGCGCAGCAGTGCGCGCACTGCGGCTGTCTTTGTTGCTCTTCTGTATACCGTTCACCCTTCTTTGACTGAGGGGGTCGCCTGGATTTCGGGTCGTTTTGACCTCATGGCCACCATGCTGATTCTGGCGGGTGTTTCAATCGCCTTGGGCCCTGCTAGTGTAATTCGTTGTGCAATGGTCGCGTTATTGTCAATGGGTGCCATGCTGTCTAAAGAGACTGGTATATTGTTTGCACCCCTTCTGGGTCTCATTTTCATTGCGCGTGACTCATCGCAATCGCTGCTGGTACCCCTCAGAAAGGCGCTACCCTATTTGTGTTCCTACGCGGTGGCGGTTATTCCGTATCTTTATCTTCGAAGCCATGGAATTGGTTTTGTCTCTTACGAAGCGTTTGGAATTTCACAAGTCATAGAAGCATTACAGGGCTATGACCAGTGGCTCCGCGCGCTCTCATTTTATACTTACACGAGTTTCGTTCCATTTAGCTCCATCAGCCCTCGGCAGGATATTGCTCTTGAGTTGATGTCCATGCGACAGCATCCCGCAGCATTGCTTGGTGCTTTACTCCTTGGTGTTGCCATTTTCGTCTTCGCAGTCAGGCGTAGAGCTTGGGCAGTGCTCTGGTTGGGTTTTTATATTGGAATATTTCCGGTGCTTGGGATATTGAAGATCCGACTGGGTGACACCATAGGTGCTGACAGATTTTTGTATCTGCCATTGATTTTTCTTTCGCTGGGACTTGTCGCCTTGTTCATGGAGCTTCGCGAGAAATTGGCCAGTCGGCCAATGATTCCCCGCCTGCTTGTTGTTCTTGCGTCGCTGTGGATTTTGCTTTCCTTATTGGTGACGTATACCGTTACATCCATGTGGGAAAGCAATCTGCGACTCTGGAGCTGGCAGTATCGGGCAAAGCCAGAAAATTCTGTGGTACGGTCAATGTATCTGATCTCTCTTGCGGACGCCAAGACACCCGAGGCGTCGAAGGAGCTTAATGAGGAGATCGAGAGGATCAAGGCGCGTTTTGGTGGAAGAATGCCTTTGGACGTTCAGATGATCTACTCTTCATTTTTACTTGGGAAAAAAGACCCGGAAGCTCTTCCTTATTTGGAAGGGCTTGTGGTAAATGCCAAGGACGTATGGAAGATGCGCCAAGAGGAGTCCAAGGGGCTGAATGCTGCGTCCTACGCGGGAATCCTCGCCAACTACTCTCAGGCGCTCATGATATTTGAGGGTGATTTGGTTCGAGCCAAAGAAGCTATAGACTCTGCGGAATCAATTGCAATGCGTGGATCAGAATATCAGGTGATTCACCAGAGAATCGCAATTAGTTATCTTGAAGGGCGAAAATCAGACGCAATTCGTATGTATCATGAAAACTATAGTACCCTTAAGGCCTACAATATAGATACCATGCTGAGATCGATGCGTACGCTTGTTCTTCTGACGTGCGAGCGAAAGGGTGAAAAAAATTGTATGGATTATTCTCAGCAGTTTGTGCGTGACCTGAAAGGTGGCGAATAATTGGCGCGATGTTCTTTTTGTATTTAACTATTCATGAATTGATATTTGAATGGGTACTACGATGAATGCGTCCGAATCGAAGATTTTGCGAAGAATTCGATTTGCTGCTCCCTGGGCGCTGCGCCACTTTGCTTTTTCGACCGTTGTCGGCGGCCTGCTTGCATTTTTGATAATAGGCATATGGTTTCCGCAGCCTTTTCTTAATATTTCAGGGGGCTGGAAATTATTTTTTCTAATTATATTTGTTGATGTTGTTTGTGGCCCCATTCTCACGCTGCTGTTGATCGATCCGGATAAATCCCAAAGGGCTATTTGGGTTGATATTGCGCTTATTGTGGCAGTTCAAATGAGCGCGCTGGTCTACGGTGTCTACAGTCTGAGTCAGGCACGGCCGATAGCTCTGCTGTTCGAGGTGGACCGATTCAGGGTGGTCAGCTATGCAGATATCGACACGTCGCGGCCCGAGAGCATTCCCAAGTGGGTGGGCCCCTTGAGCTTCGAGCCCCCTCGCTTGCTTGGAGTTCGCAGTGCCAGGAACTCGGATGAAAAAATGGAGAGCGTGGATGCGTCTTTGCAAGGGGTGGAGCCTGGTCAGCGCCCTGATTGGTGGCAAGACTATGAACTCAATGTAGCTCAGGTCAAGGCCCGGGCAATGTCATTGGACAAGCTGATTTCATTGAATCCCCAGTCGACTGAGCTGATCAACAAACGCGCCGCTCAGGCTGCTGAGAATGCGGGCGGCCTGCGGCCGGACGCGCTGTTGTGGCTTCCCGTGGTGAGCCGCATGTCGATGGACTGGGTAGCATTTGTCGATCCCAATGGCGGGCAGATTCGAGGGTATGTCCAGGCCGATGGGTTCGGTCCATAATTTTTAGCTATCGGGGGCTGCCTTGGAATGCTACTTGCGTAAAAAGGCTACTCAACCGAATTCGGAGCCACATATGTCACACTTTACCTACTCTTACAAAGGTTTTACCTTGATCGAGCTGATGATTGTGGTGGCAATCATTGGGATTCTCGCGGCCGTGGCACTTCCTGCCTACCAGGACTACACCATCCGGGCAAAGATATCCGAAGCATTGGTGGCAACCGGGCCGGGAAAAGAACTGCTTAGCGAGTCTTTTCAGGCCGGTGGCATCGGCGGAATGGATGCTGCAGCCGCAGCTTTCAACTCTGCTTCCCAAAGCCTTCGTGCAAGCAAATATGTCAAAGGTATCAGCATCGCTGGCTCTGTGAGTCCTTGGCCTATTGTCGTATCCATTGCTGCTACTTCAGGCAATGGCATTCCAGTCGGCCTGGATGGAAATACGCTGGTACTGTCCCCCAACGTCAATGGAACAACACCTACGGACTCCTCGCAGGGGCCAATGGATTGGGCCTGCACAAGTGCCACGGATAGACAGGCTTCCAGCAGGAATCTCGCGAACCGGACGCTTGGCTCACTGCCGACAAGGTATGCTCCCTCCGAATGCCGTTGACGAGAAGCCGCAGCATCGCGGCGCGTGGGAATGAGGCATCGTGCTGCACGGTTCTTTTTGTTGCCCTGTCGGCGGGTGCAGCGGTAGTGGCGCGCGCCGCTTGAAGGCCTCGCGACCCGCCGGCAAAGCAGGCATCCAAATCTATCGGAGTAACGGGGAGAGCCAGGCACCGGACGCTCTTTATTGCCTTAATGGATTATAATTCAAGAAAATTCCCAGGGCACCGTTTTTATTATTTGACCCGTTTTTGATTATGAACTGCTAGTCATCGTAGTTTAATGGCCATGACTTCTTTGAAGTATTCCATCTGATCCAAAGCATCCTAATGAAATATTATTCGGATAGGTTTTTTCTCTTGGCATGCTTGTTGTGCGCACTCCCGGTAATGTTACCTCTGTACCCAGCTATGGTGGACGTGCCTCAACATGCCGCACAGGTTGCTGCTCTGAAGTCATTGCTGACGGAAGGTGCATGGCGCTTCTCCGACATGTTCGAGTTGAAGCTGTTTACGCCGTACTGGTTGGGGTATGGCGTGGTGATGTTATTCACGATATTTTTCGATCCCGTAATCGCAATGAAGCTTGTGGTTGCTGGATCACAGTGTCTGTTTGTATGGGCTGCTGCGAGATTTTGTGCTCGGATGAAAATGCCTGCTGAATGGAGATGGCTTTTTTTGCTTCTGCCGTTCGGGTTTGCTTACCAATGGGGTTTTCTCAATTTTATTGTTGCAGCACCGTTTGGGTTTTTATTCTTGCTGCAAGTGCTGAAGCTGAGGGATAAATCAAGTAAAAGGGCCATTTTACAAACAATTGCATGGGTGCATTTTCTGTTCTTTGCCCACTTTTTAATAGCTGCCTTTTTTTGCGCTGTTGCGATATTCATGTTGGCAGACTCCTGCAGAAGTTTTAGGCAGTGGCTGGTGCGAAGCCTTCCCGTTTTTTCAGTGCTGCCTGTCACTATTGCTTGGTTCGTAATAGGCTACAATTCTGCCCCTGAAGCGCGGGGTGCGATTGTCTGGTCGATAGGTATCAATCGATTGATTGAATTTCTGCCGTCGCTGGTTTCTTCGCCTCAGATTGGGATTGGGCAATTGATCGGTTTGCTCTGTCTTTTACTTCCATTTGCTTTTGGTGCAAGACCAAAGTGCTCTGTTCTTGCCTGGAGTCCTTTTGCGTTGTATATTGCCTGGATGCTCTGTGTTCCCCATGCCTTGGGAGGAAATGCGTTTACCTATCAGCGATTCGGTATTTTTGGATTGCCTCTTTACTATATTTGTTTCGATGCGAAGAGCGGTGAAGCGCCGCGACACCAACGACTGGCAGGCATTGGAATGGCATTCATTGCGATCGCGTTTGTCGGTTGGCATTCGGTTCGATCCATGGTATTCGATGCAGAAGCAAGGGGCTATCAAGCGGTAATGAAAAAAGCAGAGCCTGAAAAGAGAGTGCTGATGCTCGCGTTCAATCGCATGAGTCAGGCTTCTTTCGCACCTTTATATCTGCATTTTGCAGGTTGGTACCAGGCGGAGCATGGAGGGTTGGCGGAATTCAGCTTTGCTCGTTTCTGGGGGATGCCGGTGAGATACAAAGCCGATGCTTCTTCGAAAATATACATAGACTTTGAGTGGTCACCTCAATCATTGGATTGGCAGCATCACAGAGGCGAGTTGTTTGACTATTTTCTGGTTCGCCATCCATTGGATGCATCAGAGTGGATTCGTGAAAAGTCTGGCGATACCGTGCGTCTGATCGAGAGAAGTGGAGAGTGGCAGTTGTATGGACGCAAGTAAATTATCCATTGTGGTTCCCTGTTTTCGATCAGGGGAGAACATCGGCATCCTGCACAGTAAGCTTGTGCAGGTTCTTGACCCGCTTTTTTCGGATATTGAGTTCATTCTTGTGGAGGACGGTGGGGGTGATGATACTTGGAAAAAAATCCTGGATGTGATCTCCCATGATGCTCGGGTGCGAGGAATAAAGCTGGCTCGAAATTATGGTCAGCACAATGCATTGCTCTGCGGCATTCGTGCTGCCACGGGGGAAATAATTGTCACGATGGATGATGACCTACAGAATCCTCCGGAGGAAATACCAAAGCTGATTCATAAAATCCGCGAGGGATATGACGTCGTGTACGGATCGCCTGAGAAGGAAACCCATGGCTTCTTCAGAGACCTTGCATCAAAGATTACAAAATTGGCACTCCAGAGTTCGATGGGAGTAGAGTCGGCGAGCAAGGTCAGTGCATTCAGAGCATTTCGTGCAGAAGTGCGAAATGCATTCGCGGACTACAAAAGCCCAACGGTCAATATTGAGGTTCTTTTGACTTGGGGTACCACCAGATTCGCATCTGTAAAAGTCAGGCAGGACAAAAGATTGCTGGGGAGTTCGGGTTATACGCTTGGTAAGTTGATAATTCATGCCATCAATATGATGACGGGATTTTCAACTTTGCCACTGCAGGTGGCTAGTGTCTTGGGGCTGGTGTTTGCGTTCTGTGGGTTTTTGATACTGGCGTATGTGCTTGCTCAGTATATGATTTTTGGCAGCGCAGTTCCAGGCTTCAGTTTTCTGGCTTCAATAATATCTATTTTCTCAGGTGTTCAGTTGTTCGCTTTGGGAATCATTGGGGAATATATTGCAAGAATGCACTTTAGGTCGATGGAGCGACCGCCCTATGCCGTCGGGGAGCAGGCTGGCTGTGCGAGCCGGCAGGAAAATTAAGATGGCTTCCACCGTTCCACATTGAAATCCATTGAGCTTGACGTCGAACTTCCAATATCCTTGTCGTTGGTGAGCCCATGAACAATTTTTCTTTGAGTCAAGACGATGCAAGAATTGTTGCGCGGCTGACGCCATGGGATCAACGTGCCCTCGGGTTTCCCACCGCGGAAATCACCGACGTGGCCGCACACGATCTCCGCAGCGTTGCGTGCTTGCTGGATGCTGTAGAGGAATGGTGCAGAGAGCAATCGGTGCAGTATCTTTTTGGACGGGTCCGCTCCACTGAGCGGCTGGTCAGAGAAGCGCTGCTAGACCGCGGCTACCAGTTTGTGGAAACGTCTTTGGTGGTGTCCCGAAGTGGGTTTCTCAATCTGCCTGTGGTGCCTAAGGGGATGATGCCGTTGTTGCGTCCTGCGAAACGTGCTGACATCAAGGCCTTGCGCGGCATTGCTGCAGAAGACTTTCATCACGGACGGTTCCTGGAAGACCCCGCCATTGATTCGACTTGCGCTGCCACACGAACCGCCAACTGGGTCGAGGATCTTGTCGAAGAAGGGCTGGTCTTTGCGGCAGAATTGCGAGGGCAGGTCATCGGCTTTCACGCTGAGCGGTTGAACCCTGGGTCTTCCAGTGCGGAGTTGTTGCTTACCGGGGCGGCCGCCCCCTATGCTGTCCTCGCACTTCCCCTCTGGATTGCGGCACTGCAGTCCCTGGCAGAGCGTGACATCCGACAATGCACGACACTCATCTCCGTCGCCAACACCGGGGTACTGAACCTGTATGCTCGGCTCGGCTTCCAATTCAATGCCACCTTGTTGGGCTTTCGGAAATTTGTATGAGTATGAACCTCCCTGCATCCGGTGACCGGATCATGTCTGTTTTTGCCACGGTCCTTGGAGTACCCGCGGAAACGGTGACTGACGATCTTCGGTATGCCAGCATTTCCCAATGGGATTCGATTGCCCACATGTCTGTGGTCGTGGCACTCGAAGAGGCCTTCGGCGTCATGATCGATATGGAGGACGTCATCGACATGAGTTCGGTCGGCAAGGCCCGGGAAATCTTGCGCAAGCATGGCGCAGACGTCTGAGCCATGACCGCTGTCCTGCCTGTCGTTCTGATCACTGGCGCGTCCAGGGGTATCGGCAGGGCCGTTGCAGAGTGCCTGTCCACTCAGAACGTGCAGTTGGTCTTGGTCGCACGCGACGAAGCGGCCCTGGGGGCGCTGTCGAGTGAACTGGTGCTCTCGGGCGGCCCCTCCCCTTTGGTGTCCGCGCTAGATGTCACCGACACGGATGCGATGGCGAAGCTGTTCAGGCGGATTTTCAGCGAATTCGGCCGCCTTGACGGGTTGGTGAACAATGCGGGCCTTCTGCACGAAGGATTGCTTGGAATGGTCCGCGCCGAAGACATTGACCGCGTGCTGGCCGTCAATGTGAAGGCGCCCTTGATGGCGATGCAGCACGCGGCGCGCCTGATGGTGCGCGCACGCCGCGGAAGCATCGTCAACTTGGTGTCCATCATGGGCGTCAATGGCGCGGCGGGCCTGAGCCTGTACTCTGCGAGCAAGGCTGCCTTGCTGGGCGCCACGCGATCGGCGGCGAAAGAGCTTGCTCCCAACGGGATACGGGTCAACGCAGTTTCTCCAGGTTTCATCGATACCGACATGACGCGCGCCATGACCGAGGTCGCGCACGCCAAGCGGGTCGCCTCCATCGGAATGGGCCGCGCTGGCTCTCCGCAGGAGGTCGCTGAATTGGTGTCGTTTCTTCTTAGCGATGTCTCGTCTTACGTCACTGGCCAGGTGATCGGTATTGATGGCCAAATGGTGGTTTGAATGCAGTATTTCTGGGAGCTTGAGCATCACGGCCGGCGCATCGCACTGATCGAGGGAAGCAGGGCATGGGGATACCATGAACTGGCGCACATGGCTGACGAACTGGCAGGTCTGCTGCCAGCGGGACGCGGCATGGGGGTGCTGGCCATGCCTGCTTGTGTACCGGCAGTGGCCTTGTACCTGGGGGCCCTCCGTACCCGCCGCCAGGTGCCCCTGCTCATTCAGCCCGACATGCATGCCGATCTCGTGACAGACCTGCTGCGCCATTACCGGCCCGAATGGTTTGCCGCGGCTGGCGAGGCGCCAGAAGGCTACCAGACGATGTACCGCAGCGCCGAACTGTGCCTGCACGTGCGAACGGGTTTTGCCGACAGCACCCCAGTGCTTGATCCGCATGCAGACTTGGCCCTGCTGATGAGCACATCCGGCAGCACAGGCTCCGTCAAGCTGGTGCGCTTGTCGCACTCGGCTATCGGCACCAATGCTCGTTCCATTGGGGACTACCTTGGACTCCAGCCACCCGATCGCGCCATCACCATCCTGCCTCTTGCCTATTCCTTTGGCTTGTCCATCCTCAACAGCCACTTGGCATGCGGCGGTGCCGTTGTGTTGAATGGCGACGGCCTGATGACCCGCTCCTTTTGGGAATCGGCAGGCGCCAATGGAGTCACGTCGCTCTCCGGCGTGCCGGCGACCTACGATGTGCTGCGAAGAATGGGCCTGCCCAGGCTACGTGCTCAGTTGCCAAACCTGCGCATGCTGACTCAGGCGGGGGGCCGTCTTCGCGAAGAGCATATACGCTATTTTGCGACCGCTTGCGTTGAGCACATGGTCCAGTTCTTTGTCATGTATGGGCAGACGGAAGCTTCGCCACGAATCAGCTATGTTCCACCGGAGCGTCTGCTGGACAAGGTCGGAAGCATTGGTATTCCCATCCCCGGGGGACGCATGCATGTGGACTCCACCAATGGAGAGCTGGTGTACGAAGGGCCGAATGCGATGATGGGGTACGCGACGGCTCGTGACGACTTGGGCCGGGCGGACGAAATACACGGCGTGCTTAGAACCGGAGACTTGGGCCGGGCAGACGACGAAGGGTTCTACTTCATCACCGGACGCGCCAAGCGATTTCTGAAAGTCTCGGGCCACCGGATCAACCTTGATGAAGTGGAGGCGATGTTGTCGGCCGCTCTTGGGATGCAGATAACTTGTGTGGGCCGGGACGATGACCTGGTGGCGTTCAGCAGCGGCGATGCCGTTGCTGATATCGCCCAGGTCCGGCTGCTGGTGCAGGCCCGCTACCACCTGTTTGGGGGGCACGTGCGCAGCTTGCACGTGGACGACCTACCCCTTTTGCCCAATGCAAAGCTGGACTATCAACGCCTTCTGGACTGGTCAGCGCCTGGGGCGGCATGCACATGACACCGGCAATGGACAACCTCGATTCTGCATTGGCAGAGGGAGTGGCGGCCGGCATGTTCGGCATGGGCCGCAAATCGAAGCGCCGCTGGTTGCTGGAGGGCTTGCAGCGCCTGACCCTTCATCACCTGAGCCATTGCGCCGCCTACGAGAACATGTTGAATGGGCTGTGGTCAGGTGGACACACCGACTCTCTTGAGCTCCTGCCATGGCTGCCCGTCCGGCTGTTCAAGCTCATCAATCTGAAGAGCGTGGAGGACGGGCAGGTATCCAGGATGCTCGTGTCCAGCGGAACCACGGGTGCCGCGGTATCCCGAATCTTTCTCGATACGGAAACGGCACGTGCGCAAACAGTCGCGCTGACCCGCATCTTCTCTCACTTCGCTGGCACCAAGCGAATGCGGATGCTCGTCATCGATGACGACAGCTTTCTTCGCGACCGAACCCGATTCAATGCCCGCGCAGCAGGCATCCTGGGGTTCTCCAATTTTGGCCGGGACCACATGTACCTTCTCGATGAAGGCATGCGGGCGGACTGGCAAGCGCTGCGAGCCTGGCTTGAGGCACAACCTGACGAGCCTGTACTGCTGTTCGGTTTCACCTTCATCGTTTGGCAGTCGTTCGTGCAGGCTGCGATCCGGGAGGGCGTGCGCATCAGCTTTCCACCGGGCAGCATGCTTGTCCACGGTGGAGGGTGGAAAAAAATGACCGAGCAGCAGGTCGACAACGTAGCTTACAAAGCCGCTTTGAAAGAGACATTTTCGCTGGAGCGGGTCCACAATTACTATGGCATGGTGGAGCAGGTGGGATCGATTTTCTTCGAGTGCGAGCAGGGCCATCTGCACGCACCGGTCTATGCCGATGTGATCGTCCGCAGCCAGACCGACCTCCACCCCGTGCCGCATGGCGCAGCTGGCGTCATCCAGGTGCTGAGCCTGCTTCCCAAGAGTTATCCGGGCCACAGTCTGCTGACGGAAGACCTGGGCGTCATCCATGGGGAGGATGACTGCGCTTGTGGCCGTTTGGGCAAACACTTCAGTGTTCTTGGCCGAATGAAGAATGTCGAAGTGCGCGGCTGCAGCGATACCCGCCAAATCCCCGCCCATCCATGACACAGCTTCTCTTCTCGACCGGCAGCCAGCTTTCGCTGGATGCAAATTTGGCGCGGCTGGCGGCCCAGGCTCCTCTGGGTGCGTTCTCGCAGCCCGTGCGCGAGTTTGTCGCGGATTTTTCCAAACGCCTTTTTGCGCTTCCCACGTTGCGCCAGAATCCGGAACTGGCGACCTTGGCATACTGGTTTCGGAACTCCGCCGTCGAACACCTGGCGCAGCGCATGGCGGGATTGGCATCGGAGCTGTGCGTGGCCCGTGGCTTGGTGTTCCATCTGGCTCCCGCGAACGTGGATGTGCTGTTCGCGTACGCCTGGCTGCTGTCGGTGCTGGCTGGCAACAGCAATGTGGCACGGCTGTCGCAGAAGCCCAGTGTGCAACGGGAAGCCCTGCTGTCGATTCTCCAGGCCATGCACCGTGATGGCACCCATGCACAGGTGCTGGAGCGTGTCTTGCTGGTGACCTATCCCCATGACGATGCGATCACTGCGATGATCTCGTTGCGTTGCCAGGCTCGCATCGTATGGGGAGGGGACGCTACCGTTGCCAAGATCCGCTCCGTTCCGCTGGCACCGCTGGCGCAGGAGCTGGTTTTTCCGGATCGTTTTGGTGTCGCTGTGGTCAAGGCCTCCAGCATGCTGGGGTGTGACGACACGCAGTTGAGCGAGCTCGCGCGTCGCTTCAACAACGACATGCTCTGGTTTGGCCAGCAGGCCTGCTCATCGCCTCGCACGATGTATTGGGTGGGCAGTGCACCCGACATCGCAGCCGCGCAGTCCCGGTTCTGGCCTGAAGTACGCAGGCAATCCTTGTCGATGGCGGACGCGCCGGCCGCCATGGTGGCCCGTCTGACGGATGCGCACCTGATGGCTGCGCGTGTGCATGTAACCGGCACCGCTGGCAACCTGGACGTCTACCCCTTGATCTTGCAGGCCCCATCTGCGGATGGACGCCTGCGAGAGCTGCATAGCGGCAATGGCCTGCTGATTGAAGTCGTGCTGAATCATCTTGAAGAGCTTGTCTCACAACTCGATGATCGCGATCAGACCCTGGTGCAACATGGGTTTGGGCGCGAAGAGCTTGTGAATCTGATGAGCAAGATCGGTAACCGGGCAATTGACCGCGTCGTGCCGTTTGGGCGCGCTCTTGATTTTCATTTTGTATGGGATGGCATCAACCTGATGGAAGTGCTATCCCGCAAAATCACTTTGCACGCATGACTGACAATGATCAATACTACTATCTTTCATCGTTCGCAGCATCTCTCTGAAACGGATCTGCTGCCTGTCCCAAGCCGACCTGCGGGGGACGCGGTGGCGGGAGTTTGTCTATTTTGCCAAAGTACCGATAGAAAGCCCGTATGGAACCTGCAACGTAATCCAGATGTGGAACTCATGGAGTGCGTCCAGTGCCATTCAATCAGCGCTTCTCGCCTGCCCACGGGGAGGGCTCTTGATGAATATTATCAAAGCTACTACAGTTCTGGAGGCTCTTTGGCGGATGAAGGTGAAATAACATTCGCACAACCTCATCGTTTGGCAAAGCATATCGTAAAAAAAATGCCCCGACCCACGCCAAAGATTTTTTCGATACTGGATTTTGGTGGTGGTGATGGCACGATTGCCTATTTGATTGCCAAGGAGCTTGTGGGCCTTGGCGTGACGACTGTTTCGATTGAAGTCATAGATCATTCTAAAAACGTTGTTGTCTCCGATGATTCCAGAATTGATATTAAAAAAATCAAAGGCCTGGTGGATATCGGTCACACAGGTTTCACCTTGGTCATCGCCAGTGCTGTCATCGAGCACTATCCAATGCCTGATGCGCTCATTTCAGACCTTTTGGAAAAAGTCTGCCATGGCGGTGTCTTCTATGCGCGGACTCCCACCATGGTTCCCATCATGAAATTGGCAAAGAAAGCTGGTATTCATCTTGACTTTACTTATCCAGGCCATATGCATGACTTGGGGCAGAAGTTCTGGGAAGCATATTTTCAAAAGCGCTGCCATTTCTCATTGACGGTGAGCCGTCCTTCCATCGTGGAAACTACATTTGGTGGTAATTTCTTGCGCACACTGGCTGCTTATGCCATGAAATTTCCGTGGCATTTCCTGGGAGGGCGCTATGGCTTGGTCGGTGGATGGGAGGTTCTGGCGGTTAAGAAGTAGAAATCAATAACCTGGTCTTATATGCCATCCGCTTTGGGGCAGTTTGTTCGTTATGGCAGCATTGGAATGCTTTTCAATGGTGCTGGCTATTTGCTGTATTTGGTCGTGACATCTGCTGGCATCGGCCACAAATTGGCAATGAGTGTGACTTACGCTCTCGTTTTGCTGCTCGGTTTCTTTGCAAATAGGAAAATTTCGTTCAAGCACCAAGGAAATGCATGGCATGCAGGCTTTAGGTTTCTTTGTGTGAACATTGTCGGTTATGCTGTGAATCTATCAATTTTATTGCTATTTGTCGATAAGTTGAAATTTCCTCATGAAATTGTTCAGATGTTTGCAATAGCGACAGTGGCTATTCTGAATTTTGCGTTGTTGCGATTGTTTGTTTTTGTTTAGTGTATGTGCCTGAATGTTGTGGATGTATGAAAATCTGCCTGAAATGCGAAATGGGGTTCGATTCGGATGGATGGGTATGCCCTGCCTGCGGGTACTCTCCGAAGCACATCCAAGGATTTACCGCGCACGCTCCTCATTTGGCTCATGGGGGCGGTGGTTTCAAGGTGGGACATTTTGAAGCTCTCGCCAAGCTCGAAGGGCAAAATTTTTGGTTCAGATCGCGCAACAAGTTGATAGTCTGGGCTTTAAAAAAATATGGACCCGGAGGAGGAGATTTTTTGGAAATCGGATGCGGGACGGGGTTTGTTCTCTCGGGGCTGCTAAAAAAACTCCCTGAATATCAACTGCATGGTAGTGAAATATTTGTCGCAGGATTTTCATATGCTGCCGCAAGAGTTCCGCAGGCGGATTTCATGCAGATGGATGCCCGAAAAATCCCCTTTTCGTCTGAGTTCGATGCATTGGGGGCATTCGATGTCTTGGAGCATATATCCGAAGATGAGGATGTGCTTGGTGAGGCGTATCGGGCTTTGAAACCGGGAGGCCTTTTGCTGCTTAGCGTGCCGCAGCACAGGTGGCTATGGAGTGCTTCCGATGAGCATGCTTGTCACGTGCGTCGGTATACGGCTAAGGAAATCCATGAGAAATTAACGAGCAAGGGATTTCAAGTTAAACGGAGCACATCATTTGTTTTCTTTCTGCTGCCAATTATGCTGCTATCCAGATTGAAGGCAAAAGAGAAATACAATCCTGACTCTGAATTGAAAATACCCCAAGCACTGAATATGGCCTTTTGGGGGGTAATGCTGCTGGAATTGGCATTTATCCAGCTGGGATTGAATTTTCCGATGGGCGGATCAAGATTGATCGTGGCGAAGAAATGAGGAAGTCATGCAACACAACATTCCCTTCAATAAGCCCTACATGACTGGAAAGGAGCTGTGGTACATCGCACAGGCCCATGCGCAAGGGCATCTTGCGGGGGATGGCAACTTCACCAAGCTTTGCTCACGGTGGCTTGAGGAACGCACAAGGACCGCCAAGGCTCTGTTGACCCATTCGTGCACTGCGGCACTCGAGATGGCAGCCATGCTTGCCAATCTGGGGGCTGGGGATGAGGTGATCATGCCCTCCTACACCTTTGTCTCCACCGCCAACGCCTTTGTGTTGCGCGGGGCGACACCGGTCTTTGTCGATATCCGGCCCGATACGCTCAACATCGATGAAAGCCTGATTGAGGCAGCGATCACACCCCGAACCAGGGCCATTGTGGTGGTGCACTACGCCGGTGTGGGTTGTGAAATGGAGGCGATCATGGAAATCGCTGCCCGTCACGACCTGATCGTGATCGAAGATGCCGCTCAGGGAATCATGTCGACATATAAAGGGCGACCTCTGGGATCAATCGGGCACATGGGATGCCTGAGCTTTCACGAAACCAAGAACATCATTTCCGGTGAGGGCGGTGCGCTACTCATCAACAGCCCCGAGTTCGTGGAAAGGGCAGAGATCATCCGCGAAAAGGGGACCAATCGCAGCCTGTTCTTTCGTGGGCAGGTGGACAAATATACCTGGTGCGACTTGGGCTCCAGCTTTCTTCCGGGAGAGCTGATCGCAGCCTTTCTGTGGGCCCAGATGGAGGCGGCGGACGCCATCACCGCACAGCGCCTTCAGTTGTGGGGCCGGTACCACCAATCTCTCGCTGCGCATGAGCAAGATGGCCGGCTGGTCCGGCCTATTGTTCCCGCGCATTGTGTGCAGAATGCGCACATGTACTATGTGCTCCTGCAAGATCTGCAGGCCCGTACTCGATTCATAGAGCAACTCAAGGGCCTGGGCATTGGTGCCGTGTTCCACTACGTGCCGCTGCATTCGGCCCCCGCAGGGCGGAAATTCGGCCGCACGCATGGTTCGATGGACGTCACTGACAGCCATTCCGCACGGCTGGTGCGGTTGCCTCTGTGGATCGGTTTGGAGACCCATTTCGACGAGGTCGTCACCGCCGTGGGCGATGCGCTCGTCGCCTGAGCCGCCATTCAGATGCGCAGGCGATTGAAGACAGTGCGCGGCAGATGGCGTATCACCAGCATGATGAGCCACCATTTGCCAGGCGTGTAGATCTCGGCTTTCTTCTTGGCGATGGCATCGACAATGGCCTGGGCAACGTCTTCCACGGGCGCCAGGGCCAGACCCTGTACCTCCATATGGACTGTCATGGGAGTAGCGGTGGGGCCGGGCTTGACCAGCAACACGCTCAGATGGCGGCAGCAGCCCGCCACGCGGTGCTGCAGGCCCTGTGCGTACACGCTTAGCATGCCTTTTGCGGCGCCGTAAGCGTAGTTGGATTGGCGGCCACGATCACCAGCCACTGAACTGATGATGGCCAGCGTGCCGTGGTCGGCCGGGATCATGCGCGCAGCGAATGCTTCCGCGAACAGGGCCGGCGATACCCCATTGATCTCCAGGGCATCGCGGCAAGCGCGAAGGTCCGTCTGGCACTTTGCTTGATCGGGCAAGGATCCATGTGCGATCAGTACGATATCTGGCAATCCGGTTTCAAAAATGGCGGCGACCGTTTTGTCGATGGCGGCTTCGTCGACAAAGTCGGTGGTGACTTGCGTAAAGCTGGATGCCGGCGACCGCACTGCCAGATCGGCTGCCATTCTTTGGAGTTTTGCCTCGCTGCGCCCCACCAGGACGAGGTCCGCAGGCCCTGTGCTGATCCACAGTCGGGCGCAGTGCTCGGCCATGGCAGAGGTCGCTCCAACGAGCACGATGCGCTGCCGTGGTTGTTGCAGTAAAGGTTGTGGTGAAGTCACGTCAATTTCCTAGAAGCCGCCGCGACATTGCCGAGCTGATGCCGGGGTCGCGATATGGCAAGAATTCAGTGAGTCGAGGGTACCCCGCCTCGAACATCCGTGCGGGCATCCGCGCATCCTTGGCCGGGTAAAGGGCACCGCCGGCGGCGAGCACGATCTCGTCCAGGCGTGCAAACAGGCGCGCTGTGCCATGCTGGCGATTGGGAAAATCGAGCGCAAGCGTTACACCAGGACGTGGAAAGCTGAGCATGCCGGGGCCAGTGCGGTCACCAAAGGTCTTGAGAACGGCAAGGAACGAGCCCTCACCACTGCGTGCGATTTCGCGCAGCATTTCGCGGGTGGCTTCAAGGCCGGCCGCGCGGGGCACGACGCTTTGATACTGGTAGAACCCTTTGGGACCATACATGCGGTTCCACTCGAGCAGCCCATCCAACGGATAGGAAAATGGCTCGTAGTGCGCGATGGCGCGTCCCGCCTTTCGGCGCTGGTGATGGAAGTAGGCTGCGTTGAACGGCCTCAGTGTTGCCCGGTTGACCAGCGAAATGGGGGGAGTGACAGGCATGCGCCGGGAGCCGGAGCGGGGCGAAGGACCACTCGTCGCAGCCGATGGATTGGCGCGCAGAAAAATTCCCCGAGTGCGTTCGCCAGCCAAGCAGTCGATCCAGGAAACCGTGTGTTCCCAACAGGCTTCGCTGGAGTCCGCCAGCTCAAAGAATTCATCCAGATTTCCGTACGGGATAGTGTCGGTATCCAGCCAGGGGCCGGAGATTCGGCGCAATTGCAGTTGCGCGCGGACAATCACTCCGGTTAGCCCCATTCCCCCGATGGTGGCGAAAAACCACTCACCGGCTTGTTCCCTTGCGCATTCAATGGCCTGTCCGTCGCTGCGCACCAGCCATAGACGCAGCACCTGATCGCCGAAGCTGCCCATGGCGTGGTGGTTCTTGCCATGGACATCGTTTGCGATGGCTCCCCCTACCGTGACGAGTTGGGTCCCAGGCGTCACCGGGAGCATCCATCCCCTTGGAACAAAAGTCTGCTGGATGTCCTTCAGAAGCACGCCTGACTCGCAGGTCAAAATCCCTGTCGTGGCATCCCAGCTGCACAGGCGGTCCATGCCCCTGGCGTGCCAGAGCACCCCTTGTGGATTAAGGCACTGGTCCCCGTAGCTGCGGCCGTTGCCGAAAGCGATTCCGGATGGATGGGACCGCATGACCCGGGCCACTTCCGACGGATCGCTCATGGGTACCACCTCGTGGGGGTATGAATTCAGCCTTCCCCATGACTGCACGGGCCTCATTGCGCTGCCTTGAAGACATAACGCTTGTCCAACTGGTACTTGGTGGCATAGCCAATCGCCAGACCCAATGCACCCCCAAGGTAACGCATCTCGCGCGAACCTTCAAACAGGACATGAAAGCCAAACTCTAAGCACCAAAAGACCAGGGTGGTCAGCAATCCCATTGCGGTATACAGCACAAATGTGCGGCTGTCATGGGCTGCATCGCGTGCCTGGAAGTGAAAGATGAAACGTTTGTCGAGCACGTACTTGAAGAGCAAGCCGATGGCTGTGCCGAAGATGACCGAAGCCAGAACATGCCAAGGGCCGTTGTACATACGCAAGAACGCATCTTGGGAGCCGATGTTCACGGCAGTGGCGATGGCGGCGAGCAAAGCGTACAGCAACGCAATCTTCATGGTGCAGAATCCATGCTTTCTCGCCTCAGGTAACAAACGGCATGCATGATACCCCGCCACCCATCGCACCCCTGAGACGGTTGTCGGGTCTGGTGACGCTCATGAGACCTCGGCAATGGATCAAGAACAGCTTTGTGCTGGCGCCGTTGGTATTTGCAGGCGCTTTCAACGATCAGCATGCCGTATTGCAGGCTCTGCTGGCCATGGCGTTGTTCTGTGCAGCCTCGTCCGCTGCGTACATTCTCAATGACATCAAGGATGTCCAGCGTGATCGGAGCCATCCCAAGAAATCCAAGACACGGCCGCTCGCTGCGGGCATCGTGACCAGGCTTGAGGCCCTGGCTCTAATGGCGGCGCTATACGGTGTGCTCGTCTGGGGATGGTTTGTCCAGCCTGCTGTGGTCGTGGTGATCTGTGGCTATCTGGCGTTGAACTGGGCCTATAGCTTTGGGCTCAAGCACCAGCCAGTGCTGGACATCTTCACTGTAGCCTTCGGCTTCGTACTCCGTGTCTATGCGGGGGCGCAGGCGTTGGCCGTGCCCGTTTCCTCATGGATGTTTGTCACCACGCTGTGTTTGGCGCTGTACCTGGCGGCGGTCAAGCGGCGGCAGGAGCTGAGCCAGCGCGGCAGCGACAGCCGGGAAGTGCTTGAGCGGTACACGGTGGCGTTGGTAGACCGCTATGCGGAGATGGCTGCCACCGGTGCCCTGGTGTTCTACAGCATGTTCGTCATGTCGACACAGCCTGATCTGGTGGTTACCGTACCCGTGGTCTTGTTCGGGTTGTTTCGCTACTGGTTCGTGGTCGAGAAGCTGGAGGGCGGAGAGTCTCCGACCGATGCGTTGCTGTCCGACCTGCCCTTGCTCGCCACCGTGCTGCTGTGGGTCGCTGCATGTGTATGGGTGCTCTGGCCCGCTTCCCGCTAGTCTTCTCTGCCTTCCATGAACTTCTCTTATGCACTGGTGCCATTTCTGGCGTGGCTGGTTTCGGGCTCGTTGAAGTTCATCGTCAACAGCCTCAAAGAGGGACGATGGGCCTTTGGTCTGATAGGTTATGGAGGGCTTCCCAGCACGCACAGCGCCATCGTCAGCGGCATGGCATCGCTGATTGCATTGCGAGAAGGGATTGATCACCCTGCCTTTGGGGTGTCGCTTACCCTAGCCCTCGTGGTCATCATGGATGCACGCAGTTTGCGCCGGCAGGTCGGAAAACAGGCGCAGGCCATCAACAGGTTGGCTGGAGACGCACAAACCCCTTTGCGTGAGCGAATGGGCCACACGGGGCTGGAAATAGCTGCAGGCATGCTAGTTGGGCTGGGCACTGCTGCGGCAGTTCACCAGTGGCCATGGGTGTAGTCCTGGCACAGTCTGCAAGAGCCTCTTGAGTCTCTGTGGGACTGGGCAAATCCAGAAAAACCCACCTTCGCTACCCAACGTCAATGCCCGCCTCTTGGCAACGGCGAGCCATCGAGTTCATTACTGAGATGCAGCTTGCTGGAATGCAAAGGGTGTCAGCAGTCTACGGCACGCGGTCGACGGTGCCCTCGCATCTAGGGCCACAAAAGTGTAAGGGCGGGCCTGGCTGTGTGTCAGTACGCACAATTGGTCGCGGACTTGCTGGGCGGTTGCTGCGTCCTTGGCTTCCAGCGAGATGTCAAATCGCATGACCTGGGTGCCTGGTTTGTCAGGCGAGGCCTGATTGATCAGGCGAGAAGCAGTCAATTTGGCAGGCGACCAGCCCGCCAGGATCAAGATATGTCCTCCGCCCTCGGCTGCTGCTGTTCCGGAGATATACAGATGGCTGCCTTCCACCCGCATCTCCGGCGTCGGTCCTTGGTACTCGTCCGCCAACGGATGAACGCCTGGCAACAGCATGCCTTTGTTGGACCTCAACTGGGCGGATGTAGCGCTCAGTGCTTCCGGCGTGAGTGCCGCCAGCGATTGAAAGCACTGGCACGACGCATCCCAAACCCGGGTCGCCCCTCTTTCTTCAAGGTTGGAGGGAATGGACCTCAGGAGCTTTGGTGGTTCGCCCTGTGAATGGCCTCTGCGACGCCAGGCCTCCTGGGCTGCGTAGGAGACAAATGTGAGGTAGCCCGGGCTATTGAATTCTCCTGGCATCCAATGCGTCACCCCAGATGGGGGTTGCAGTACCATATGTGAGTGGGCGTCAAATAAAGCTTCGATTTCTTGATCCGCGGGACGCAGAATCGTTACTTGCCATAGCGTAAAAATCGCAAAAACCAAGCAGGCGATCCATTGCACTCGCTGAAGCGCCCCGGTCCATGGCATGGCCCAAATCAGGCACAAGAGAAGCCATGGTGCCCAGAGATAGCGTGTGTGCCGCTCCCAGGGCGGATTGCTACCCGCAAGAAACATCAGCGGTACCAACACAACAATCAAGGCGGATGCGCACACCACGCGCTGGGCGCGGGCATGGGGGGACTGATTTCCCGCAAACAGCGCTATGACAGCGAGAAAGAGCGGGACCAGCCCATGCACGCCTTCGCCAAACAAAGCACTGGACAAGGCCCTCATGCTTTGCAGAAGATGGGCGGGTTCCCAGCTATTGCTACCGCCGCCGTAGTAGCCACCCGCCCCCGCGAACACCTTCAGGCGCGCGATGGTGTAGGCCAGAGCCACCAGCAGTGCTGGGATCGTACAAGCCGCCACCTTTCGCGGTGACGGCGTCAGCATCCACGACACAACAAGCCACAGCAGGATCCATGGAACGTAGATTTCCTTGCACAGGCACGCCAATCCATAAAGCAATGCGCTGGCTAGGCTCAGAGCCGCAGTCTTGCTGCCGTGGTTCCCGTACGCTCTCACTGCGCGAATGTGCGCGAGCAGTCCCAGGTTGGCAAACACCAAACCATCCAGGTAGTGGCCGACCATCAGTTGCTGGGCCATTTGAAAGGCAGGAACGCCGATCAGTAGCAGACCTGGAGCAAGCCACGCGCGGGATGTCGGAAGCCATTGCCTCAGGAGGGCGTACAGTGAAGCGGCTGCGGCCCATAGCGAGACGAGATGGTGGGCGTAGTACAGACGTACGTCGGAGCCGAAAAGCGCGCCATTGATGTAGTACAGGAACAGATTCCAGGGCGCGAATTGGTTGCCTGAGACCGACAGCAGCACCTTGGGGTCAAGGAAGACATCGCTCCAAGAGTACTGGGTGGTATGCAGCAGATGCATGCCATCGTCCCAGCGCCAGGAGCCGGACAAGGCGCTATGGTGGAGCGCCAAAGTCAGCAAGGCCAGCAATACGAGTGCCGCAGCATCGGCCCGGCAAGGCCAGTCACGTTTCATGTGCATCCAATGGGATTCAAAGCCACTCGGCACATGAATGAAAGTGCCGGGGGGGCATCAGCAACAGAATGCCATTTGGGGGAAAGCCACTCGTAGCAGGCCTTGCATCGCCTCCTCACCATTGTATCGAGCGCTTTGCGAAGGGCTAGGCTGCGCGAATGCTGGTCCTGTCCACTAAAACAAAGGAATCGGCTGTGCGTGAGGTGCGCTGGCGTCAAGCTTCCGCTGGCATCACAAAGCTACCCGAACGCCCGCCGTGCTTCTCTACCAAGTGCACGCCAGCGATTTCCATGCTCCGATCCACCGCCTTGCACATGTCATATATCGTCAGCAGTGCGACTTGCACAGCGGCCAGGGCTTCGATTTCCACGCCGGTCGGCCCGACGGTTTCCACCGTCGCCGTGCAGGCTATGCCGGTTGTTCCAGGGTGTTTCAAGCCTGCGGCCTCAAACTCCACGGCCACCCGCGTCAGCGCCAGCGGGTGGCACAGCGGAATCAGATCGCTGGTCTTCTTCGCCGCCTGGATGCCGGCAATCCGGGCTATGCCCAGCACGTCGCCCTTTTTGGCGGTGCCGGCTTCGATGATGGCCAGCGTGGCAGGCTGCATCTCGATGCGGCCGGTGGCGACGGCGATGCGGTGGGTGGCGGGTTTGGCGCCCACGTCCACCATGTGGGCCTGGCCCTGGGCGTCGAAGTGGGTGAGTGTGGTCGGATCGGGCTTGGACATGGAACTGGCAATTTCTTGGTAACCAGTTGAATCGCTGGGGAAACACTGGGGCGTCAGGGCATCATACGGTCCATGCGGAAATTCCCAAGCAAAGCGACCTTCCCTGGCCGCAACGAACGGGCGCGGGTGCATGCGGCGCTGGCGTCTGTGGTGCTCGCCCTGGCCTGCAGCGCGGCCCTTCTTCCGGTGCGAACGGCCCATGCCCAGCTCCCTACCCTGGGCGATGGCAGCGAGCTCACCACCAGCGGCGAGCGGCGCCTGGGCGACCGCATCATCCGCGAGCTGTACCGCGACCCGGACTACATCGACGATGCCGTGCTGTCCGAGTATGTGCAAAGCCTGTGGCTGCCGCTGATGGACGCTGCGCGCAAGCGCGGCGAGCTGTCGCCGGAAATGGACGAGCGTTTCGCCTGGGAGATCCTGCTCGGGCGCGACCGCACGGTGAATGCCTTTGCGCTGCCGGGCGGCTACCTGGGCGTGCACCTGGGCCTCATCGGCGTGGTGGCTTCGCGCGACGAACTGGCGTCGGTGCTGGCCCATGAACTCAGCCACGTCACCCAGCGCCATATCTCGCGCCTGATCGCCCAGCAGAGCAAGCAGACGCCGCTGCTGCTGGGTGCCATGATCCTGGGCGCCCTGGCCGCCAGCAAGAACCCGGGCGCCGCCCAGGCCATGGTGGTGGGCGGCCAGGCGCTGGCCATGCAGAACCAGCTGAACTTCTCGCGCGACATGGAACGCGAGGCGGACCGCATCGGCTATGGCCTGATGGAGCCCGCCGGGTTTGCCCCGCAGGGTTTCGTGAGCATGTTCGACAAGCTGCAGCAGGCCAACCGCATCAACGACAACGGCTCCTGGCCCTACCTGCGCAGCCACCCGCTGACCACCCAGCGCATGGCCGATATGCAGTCGCGTCTGCCGCCCGGCAAGGCACAGCAGCCCGCCCCTCCTTCCAGCCAGGAGCATGCCATGGCCTCCGCGCGGGCGCGGGTGCTGTCCAACCCCGGGGTCGACACCCTGCGCCAGTGGATCGCCGAAGCCGGTGGCACCGGCTTCGCCAGCCAGAGCGCACCGCGCAAGGCCGCCATCCTCTATGCCTCGGCGCTGGGCAGCAGCCAGTTGCGCGATGCCCAGGCCGCGCGCACGACGTGGACGCTGCTGGAGGCGCAGGTGCGCGGCGATGCGCCGGCCCAGCGGCTGGCGCAGTTGCTGAAGGCGGAAATCGAACTGGCTGCCGGCGATGCCGAAGCCGCCCTGGCCGCCCTGGCCGCGCTGCCTGCGGGTGCCGGCGAGCACCGGCCGGAACTGCTGCTGCGCACCCGGGCGCTGCTCAAGGCCGGACGTTCGGGCGAAGTCACCGCTGCGCTGCAGACCTGGATCGCCAACCATCCCAGGGATGCCACGGTCTGGCAGCTCATGGCCACGGTCTGGCAGGCCAACGGCCAGCCCCTGCGTGCCATCCGCGCCGAAGCCGAGGCCCATGCCACCCGCTATGACTACCAGGCAGCGGTGGACCGTTTCAAGGCGGGCCAGGACCTGGCGCGGCGCAGCGGCCCGGCAGCGGACCATTTCGAGGCGTCCATCATCGACACCCGCCTCAAGGCCATGGAATCACTGCTTCGTGAACAGGCCGCCGAGCGCTGATTCGATCACCACGCCCAGCAGGGAGTAGATCAGCGAGCCGATCAGCGCGGCAGCAAAGCCCGTCACCTGGAAGCCGTCCAGCACACTGGCTGCGGCCCAGAACATGAGGGCGTTGATGACGAAGAGGAAGAGCCCGACCGTCACGATGGTCACGGGCAGGGTCAGCACCACGAGGATGGGGCGCAGCACCACATTGAACAGGCCGATCACGAAGGCCGCAATCAGCGCCGACGGAAAGCTCTGCACCACCACACCGCTGTAGACATAGGCCACGAACAGCAGCGCTGCGGCGCTGAGCAGCCATTTCAGAAGAAGTCGGATCATGGGCCACAGGATAGCACCGGCCTGTGGCAAGGGGGTGGGCGGGGGCCGGCGCAGCACGCCGGCCCCCGCCCACCCCGAAAGCGAAGTGCTTGCCTGCTACTCGGTGCCCAGCACCATGAGCAGCCCCACGCTGGCGAACAGGCTGCTCAGCGTGCCCGGCAGCGACCAGCGCCCGCCGGGCGGCACGGCAGCGCCGGTCTCGGGGGCCGCCACGTCGAGCTTGGGCCGGCGCGCATCGACCACCTGGGCCTTGGTGCTGCCCATCTCGGCCTGCAGCTTGTCCGTCAGCTCCGGCAGCGGGCCCTTGGCCAGCACCGTGGTGACGTGGTCGGGGTGGGCGCGCAAGCTGGGCACCACCTGGGCAAACAGCTTGTCGGCCCATTTGGCGCGCCAGTTCTCGCGCGCGCTGTGGCTCACCCACTTGCTGATGCGGTGGGTCATGCGGGGTGCGCATGCCACCAGTACCCAGTGCGTATTGCCCGCCGAGCCGCGCGCAAACAGGGGCGCGAGGATCTGCTGCGCATGGGCTGCGTCGTCCACGTACACGATGACTTTGTCCATAAGGCTAACTCCCTTGTCAGGGGCCGCATCGGGGCGCCCGGCGGGCGCCCCATGGTCAGCCCATGGGATTACTGAACTACAAGACCGCTCAACCATGCTCCGCGGGGGTGGCGGCAGCGGTACGGCGTGCCAGAACCATCTTGCCGACAGCCAGCACCAGCAGGGCACCGGCCACGCTCGCGCCATAACGGATCACATCGGTTTGCGGGATCTTGAGCATCCACTGCCACTTGTCGGCATTGGCGAAGACCGGGTCGGTCACCAGCATGCCGCCGGCGATCCAGCCCAGCAGCATGCCGCCTGCCGTGATGATCAGGGGGAAGCGTTCCATGAGCTTGATGACCAGCTGGCTGCCCCAGACGATGATCGGGATCGAGATCAACAGGCCCAGCACCACCAGCAGGAACTGGTGCTCGCCGGCGTTCTGAGCGGCACCGGCGATGGCGATCACGTTGTCCACGCTCATCACCAGGTCGGCCACGATGATGGTCTTGATGGCGGCCAGCAGCTTGTCGCTGCCCTGCACGTCGCCATGGCCATCTTCATCGGGGGCCAGCAGCTTTACGCCGATCCACACCAGCAGGATGGCACCCACGAACTTGAGGAAGGGCAGGGCCAGCAAGGTCATGGCGAAGGCGATCAGGATCACGCGCAGGATGATGGCACCTGCGGTGCCCCAGATGATGCCCTTGGTACGCTGGGCAGGGGGCAGCTTGCGGCAGGCCAGGGCAATCACCACCGCATTGTCGCCACCCAGCAGGATGTCGATGATGATGATCTGTCCCAGTGCAACCCAAAACTCGGGCGAAGCCAAAAATTCCATAAATTCCTCAATATCAGTGGGCAAAAGGAAGGCTTGGCGCCAATGTAGCGCCAAGTCCATCCGGGGGATAGAGGGCCTGCGGTCGGAGGATCAAGGGCTCGCCCGCGTTGCGCGGGTTGGTCGAAATCGGGGAGGCGGCCTTGATCAGCCCACAGAAGGGCCCATCAAAGGTCTTGCTCGATCCGGCGCCTGGTGCGCACGCCGGACCCGGGCTGCCGGAAGCGATGCTTCGTACTGACGACAGGCCGATGCCACGCGGGTGCAACACCCCTGCAGGGTGGGCTGTACATGCGCGGCGGGAGCTACTCCCCTTCGAAGCCGCAATTGGACCATCGCACGGCCATGAACGCAAGCCCTGCAGAGGGTGGAGAGCATGGCTCCAAGGGATAACGAGCACATGCAGCTCCACATGCCAGGATGCCGCTTTTTTTGCCTGGACGCTGTGACAGAACCGTGACTATCATGTGTTTCTTCGCAGTGCGCTTGCGCCGTGGGCGCAGGCTGCATCCATCCCCTCCTGCTCTTCACTGGACCGAGGACCACACCCATGACCATCTCCACCACCGGGCGCCGCTGGCGGCTCGCCCTGCTCAGCGCCGCCGCCGTGGCCGCACTGGTTGCCTGCGGAGGCAACGACGACACCCCTCTCGCCGAGCCGGTGGAGCAGTATGTGCCGCCCGAACCGCCCTCGGGCTACACGCCCAAGGCCATCGCCTATGCCAACAAGGACATGGTCGCTGCCGCCAACCCCCTGGCCGTGCAGACCGGCAGGGACATCCTGGCCAAGGGCGGCAGCGCCATCGATGCGGCCATTGCCGTGCAGATGGTGCTCAACCTGGTGGAGCCGCAGTCGTCGGGCATCGGCGGTGGCGCCTTCATGCTGCATTTCGACAAGGGTGCCAACCGGCTGCTGGCCTATGACGGCCGCGAGACCGCGCCCATGGCCGCCACGCCCAACCTGTTTATCGGTGCCGATGGCAATCCGCTGGCCTTCCTGACCGCCGTCGATGGTGGCCTGTCGGTCGGCACGCCTGGCGTCTTGCGCATGCTCGAAGCCGCACACAAGGCCCATGGCAAGCTGCCGTGGAAGGACCTGTTCGATCCCGCCATCAAGCTCAGCGAAGACGGCTTCGCGATCTCCGAGCGCATGAGCGTCTCCGTTGCCGGCTCGGCTGCGCGCATCAAGGCGCAGGGCGAGCCCGGCGCCAGCTATTTCCTCCGGGCCGATGGCACGGCCAAGCCCACCGGCACCCTGCTCAAGAACCCCGAGCTGGCCGCGACCCTGCGCGCCATTGCCGCTGGTGGTGCGGATGCGTTCTACAAAGGCGCCATCGCGGCCGACATCGTTGCCAAGGTCACGGGGCATCCCACCAACCCCGGCAAGCTCGCGCTGTCCGACCTGAACAACTACACCGCCAAGGTGCGCGAGCCCGTGTGCGGCGTCTACCGCACCAAGTACCGCGTCTGCGGCATGCCGGCCCCGAGCTCGGGCGGCATCGCCGTGCTGCAGACCCTGGGCATGCTCGAGAGCTTCGACCTCGCGGCGATGAAGCCCAACACGCTCGATTCGGTGCACGTGGTCTCCGAGGCCTACCGCCTGGCCTATGCCGACCGCGCGCTCTATGTCGCCGATCCGGACTTCGTGTCCGTGCCCCAGGCCGGCATGATCAATGCCGACTACCTCAAGGGCCGCGCGCGCCTGATCGACATGCAGCGCAGCATCGGCACGCCGGTGGCTGGCACGCCGCCCGGGGTGGTCGCCGCGCGTGGTGCCGACAGCTCCCTGAACCTGCCCTCCACCACCCACCTGTCCATCGTGGACAGCTCGGGCAATGCCGTGTCGATGACCACCACCATCGAGAACGGTTTCGGCAGCCTGCAGATGGTGCGCGGTTTCCTGCTCAACAACCAGCTCACCGATTTCTCGTTCACGCCCACGGACTCGGCCGGCAAGGCCATCGCCAACAGCGTTCAGCCCGGCAAGCGGCCACGCAGCTCCATGGCGCCGACCATCATCTTCAATGCCGCCACCGGCGACTTCGAAGGGGCCATCGGTTCGCCGGGCGGCAGCGCCATCATCCAGTACACGGCCAAGAGCATCCTGGGCATGACCGACTGGGGGCTGAACGTGCAGCAGGCCATCAACCTGCCCAACTTCGGCGCGCAGACCAATGCCACCACCTCCATCGAGAAGGGCTCGGTGATCGACACCGCCGCCATCCGCGACGGCTTGCGCGCGCGTGGCCACACCGTGGCGCAGACCGACACCTTTGCCAGCGGCCTGCACGGCGTGGTGTTCAACGGCGTGCGTGCCAACGGCACCCCCGGTCTGCTCTCGCGCAACCCCGCCGCGGGTACCTACGCCGGTGGCGCCGATCCGCGCCGCGAAGGCATTGCGCTGGGCAACAACTGAGCCGGATGGATTAACCCCCCTGCCCGCATGCCGGGCCAGGCCGGTTATCCTCCGGGCCCCCGCCAGGCAGAAGCTGGCGGGGGCTTTTTCTCTCTATGCCCTCGTCCCGCATCCACATCACCGACATCGAAGCCGCCATCAACCACTGGCGCGCGCGTTTCCCGTCGCCCGACGGCTTTACCCTGGCGCCACAGACCCGCGCCCTGGCCCGGGTGTACGCGCTGATGGTGTTCGGGCACGAGGACGAGATCGATGAGGCGGACTTTCCCCTGGAAGCCCTGGCCGCATGGCAGGGCTGGTACGAGACCACGCCCGATACCCCGTGCATCGCCATCTGCTCCACCAGCCAGGGCGATGACCAGTGCAAGGGCTGCGGGCGCAGCTTCGACGAGGTGCAGCACTGGCTGGCCTACACCCCGGCCGAAAAGCGCAGCGTGTGGCGCCGCATCACGCTGGAGCATTCCGCCTGGCGCTTCAACCGCTATGCCGAGCGCGCTGCGGAGGGCCCCTCCACCGTGGGACAGCCCGCCGTGGTGGAGAGCTGAGCCGCGTCCCACTGTACGCCGTGCGCCCAAACCGGTATGGTGGGGCCATGCTGCGACTGACCCAGGCCCCCAACATCGCGATCGCCACGGTCTGGGCCGACATCCTGTGCGAGGCCGGCATGAGCGCATCGGTGCAGCGCCAGTACCTGGGCGCTGCCGCTGGCCAACTGCCGCCCGACCAATGCCTGCCAGAGATATGGCTCGAATACGACGAGCACGCCGCCCGTGCACGCACCCTGCTGCAACAGCTGCAGCAGATTCCCCAGCGCCGCTGGGTGTGCCGCTGCGGTGAAATGGTGGAGGGCGGCTTCGAGCAGTGCTGGCACTGCGGCGCCCTGATGCCCTTGGACTGAGTTACTTCCAGCGCACCGGCTCCACGACCACACTGCCCAGGTTGCTGCTCAGCGTCAGGGCGCCTTCCTGGATGGTGGCCTGCAGCTGCATGCTGCGCTCGGCCAGGGCCGCCAGGGCCTGCGAGGCCTCGGTGGGGATACGCCAGACCTGCAGTTTTTCCAGGCGCGAGAGCTTGTTCTCGATGCCTTTCCACCAGATCTCGGCCGCGTGGTTGAAGCAGTACACGACCACGCTGTCCGCCTTGCTGCAGGCCTTGGTGAGCGGCTTGTCCTCGGGCTGGCCGACCTCGATCCACACCCGCTTGCGCCCTGTGAAGTCGGTCAGCGAGGCGTCCGGGTCATCCGGGTCCGACAGCCCTGCGCCAAAGGCCAGGGTGGCGTCACCGTTGCAGATGTCGTTGAGGTCGTGCGCGTGGATGGCCAGCGCCGCCAGGCGCACCATCATGCGCTCGTCGGTCTCGCTCGGATGGCGTGCCAGCGTCAGCGCGTGGTCGGCGTAGTAGCCGTGGTCGATGTCGGCGATCTGCAGATGCGCCTTGAAGATGGTGGATTTGATGGCCATGCAGCCTCACTGGGAAATAGGATGGAGACCGCAGCCGGCACGCTGTGCCGGTGCGCGAGGGCCTTGACGGAAAATGGCGGGCTGCTTACGCCCTGCGGGCCAGTGCGGCGGCCTTGCCTGTGTAGCTGCCCGGCGTCATCGCCAGCAAGCGGTCCTTCTCTTCCTGGGGAATCTCCAGCGAGCGGATCAGGCCGTGCAGTGCCTCGGCCGTCACGGTCTTGCCGCGCGTGACTTCCTTGAGCTTCTCGTATGCGCCCTGCACACCGTAGCGGCGCATGACGGTCTGGATGGGCTCGGCCAGCACTTCCCAGGCAGCGTCCAGGTCCTCGGCCAGGGCCTCCTCGTTGAGTTCGAGCTTGTTCAGGCCGGTCAGCAGCGAGGCGTAGGCCAGCGCGGCATAGCCCAGGGCCACGCCCATGTTGCGCAGCACCGTGCTGTCCGTCAGGTCGCGCTGCCAGCGGCTGATGGGCAGCTTTTCCGAGAGGTGGCGCAGCAGCGCGTTGGCCAGGCCCAGGTTACCTTCGGCGTTCTCGAAATCGATCGGGTTGACCTTGTGCGGCATGGTGCTGGAGCCGATCTCGCCCGCCTTCAGGCGCTGCTTGAAGTAGCCCAGGCTCACATAGCCCCAGATGTCGCGCGACAGGTCGACGAGGATGGTGTTGGCGCGGGCCACGGCGTCGAACAGCTCGGCCATGTAGTCGTGCGGCTCGATCTGGATGCTGTAGGGCTGGAAGGTCAGGCCCAGGCCCAGCGGCTCGGGCGTCTCGATGACCTTCTTGCTGAAGGCCTCCCAGTCGAAGTCGGGCCAGGCCGACATGTGGGCGTTGTAGTTGCCCACGGCACCGTTCATCTTGCCCAGGATCTTCACGGCGGCAATGCGGTCGCAGGCGGCCTGCAGGCGCACCACCACGTTGGCCATCTCCTTGCCCACGGTGGTGGGGCTCGCGGTCTGGCCGTGCGTGCGGCTCAGCATGGGCACGTCGGCATAGGCGTGCGCCATCTCGCGCAGCTTGAGGACCACGCGGTCCAGGCCCGGCAGCACGACCTGGTCGCGGCCCGAGCGCAGCTGCAGCGCGTGGCTGGTGTTGTTGATGTCTTCGCTGGTGCAGGCGAAGTGCACGAACTCCGCAGCCTTCTCCAGCTCGGGGCGCGCCTCGAACTTGCTCTTGATCCAGTACTCCACGGCCTTCACGTCGTGGTTGGTGGTCTTCTCGATGTCCTTGATCGCGGCCGAATCGGCCTCCGAGAAATTCTTTACCAGGCCCAACAGGTAGGCGCGCGCACCCGTGGTCAGCGGCTTGAACTCGGCGAAGCCCGCGTCCGACAGCGCGATGAACCAAGCCACTTCCACCTGCACGCGCCGGTGCATGTAGCCGTGCTCGCTCATGATGGGGCGCAGCGCGGCCAGTTTGTTGGAATAGCGGCCGTCGAGCGGCGACAGGGCGGTGATGGTGGACAGGCTCATGGACCCGGATTGTAGGCGCCACGCGCGGGAAAACCCCGATCCTGTCCATTGCAGGGCCGTCCGGCCGGCGGCATGGGACTGTGGATGCAAGTGTTGCAAATCTGCACCAAATCTGCCCGCGCGCAGGCCATTTGCCCGTGTGCGGGCGCCGCTCGGGCCTTTGTCACCCATTTGCGGGGGCATGCCGGGCCGGTCCCTCGGGCGCCAGCCGATAGAATCGGTCGCGTACCCGTACCGTTGTCACGTATCCCCGCGCACTGGAAGAAATCTCGCCATGAAATTGATCGGAGCCTCCGCCAGCCCTTATGTACGCAAGGTGCGCGTCGTCATGGCCGAAAAGAAGCTCGACTACCAATTCGTGCAGGAAAACGTCTGGGCCGATGAAACCACCATCGCCACGTCCAACCCCCTGGGCAAGGTGCCCTGCCTGGTGATGGAAGGCGGCGAGGCCGTGTTCGACTCGCGCGTGATCGTCGAGTACCTGGACACCCTCTCTCCCGTCGGCAAGCTCATTCCGAGCCAGGGCCGCGAACGTGCCGAGGTCAAGACCTGGGAGGCCCTGGCCGACGGGGTGGTGGATGCCGCCATCCTGGCCCGCCTCGAAGCCACCTGGGCCCACCGCAAGGACAGCGAGCGCAGCCAGGCGTGGATCGAGCGCCAGATGCGCAAGGTCAACGACAGCCTCAAGTCCATGAGCCAGGGCCTGGGCGACAAGCCTTATTGCAGCGGCATCCACCTGAGCCTGTCGGACATCGCCGTGGGCTGCGCCCTGGGCTGGCTGGAGTTCCGTTTTCCCGACATCGCCTGGCGCAGCGAGTACCCCAACCTGGGCAGGCTGATGGACAAGCTCATGCTGCGCCCGAGCTTCGCGGACACCAAGCCCTCCTGATCCAGCAAGCCGGAGGGGCCGGCCGGGCCGGCCCTTGCCGTATGCTTGGCGCATATGGACGAAACGGTTCAAAACACCCCGCACCCCGCCGGTGACAGCCGCCCGGCACGTCAGCGCGCTGCGCGCGAGGCGGCGGCCACGCCTGGTGCCGAACGCGTGCGCGTGAACGACCCCGACCGCACCATGGCCAACATCCTGCAGGTGGCCACGGCGGAGTTCGCGGACAAGGGTCTGGCCGGTGCGCGCATCGACGAAATCGCGGCGCTCACCAGCACCAGCAAGCGCATGATCTACTACTATTTTGGTAGCAAGGAAGGCTTGTACGTAAGGGTACTCGAAGAAGCCTACCGCCGCATCCGGCAGATCGAATCGGACCTGCACCTGGAAGACCTGGCGCCCGAGCAGGCCTTGCGCACCCTGGTCGGCTTCACCTTCGACTACCAGTTGGCCAACCCCGACTTCATCCGCCTGGTGATGAACGAGAACATGCACCGCGGCGAATACATCAGCCGCTCCACGACCATCCAGGAACTCAACATCCCGGTCATCCACGCCGTGCACAAGGTCTACCAGCGCGGTGTGGCCGCGGGCGTCTTCCGCCCCGATGTGGACCCGGTCGATCTGCACATGTCGATCTCGGCCCTGTGCTTCTTCAACGTCTCCAACCGGCACACTTTCGGCGCCATCTTCAAGCGCACCCTCGATGCCCCCGCCGCCATGGCCGAGCGTCGCGCCTCCATCGTCGAGATGATCGTGCGCTTCCTGCGGCCCTAGCCACTTCGGTCCCTTTGGATTGCCCGCCCTGCCGAAAAGGGGCGGTGTGCGTTGCCGTGCCCGTGTGGCGCCGTGGCAGGGTTTGCACCTAGATTAAATACTAACCAGTTCGTACAAAATTCTTTCCATACCGAACAAGAACGGAGACACACCATGTTTGCACTGGCCGATCGCGTGCTGCGGGGATACACCCGTGTGCTGGACGTGCTCTCGGGCGCCTGTCTGGCCGTCATGGTGGTGCTGGTCTTCGGCAATGTGGTGGCGCGCTACGCCTTCAATTCGGGCATCACGGTGTCGGAGGAACTCTCGCGCTGGCTCTTCGTGTGGTTGACCTTCATGGGCTCCGTCGTGGCGTTGCGGGAGCGCGGCCACCTGGGCACGGACATGCTGGTCGCGCGCCTGCCCGCCGCCGGCAAGCGCGCCTGCCTGGCGGTGGCGCAACTGGCGATGCTGTACGTGTCGTGGCTGCTGTTGTCGGGCAGCTGGGCGCAGATGCTGATCAATTGGGAGACCGAAGCGCCGGTGACGGGTGCTTCGGTCGCCATCTTCTATGCCAGCGGGGTGCTCATGGGGGGCTCGGGCATCGCCATCCTCTTGCGCGACTTGCTGCGCACGCTGTTCGCACCCCTGTCGGAGCAAGACCTGGTCATGGTCCAGGAAAGCGAAGAGCTGGCCGCCCTCGGGCAACACGGCGATGACGCGCCCAAGCGCCCCTGACCCCAAACGGCCCAAAGGACACCTACCCCATGACCGTCGCCATCTTCCTCGGTTCCCTGCTGATCGCCATGGCGATCGGCGTTCCCATCGCCTATGCGCTGCTGCTCAGCGGCGTGGCCCTCATGTGGCACCTGGACCTGTTCGATGCGCAGATCCTGGCCCAGAACGTCATCAACGGGGCCGACAGCTTTCCGCTGCTGGCCGTGCCCTTCTTCATGCTGGCCGGTGAGATCATGAACGTCGGAGGCCTGTCGCGCCGCATCGTCAAGCTGGCGCTGACCCTGGTCGGTCATGTGCCCGGCGGCCTGGGCTACGTGACCATCATGGCGGCCGTGATCCTGGCGGCCGTGTCGGGCTCGGCCGTGGCCGATGCCGCGGCGCTGGCCTCGCTGCTGCTGCCGATGATGGTGGCCGCAGGCCACGACAAGGCGCGCTCGGCGGGCCTGATCGCGTCCGCGGGCATCATCGCGCCGGTCATTCCGCCCTCCATCGGCTTCGTGATCTTCGGCGTGGCCGCCAATGTGTCCATCAGCAAGCTGTTCCTCGCCGGCATCGTGCCGGGCATCCTGCTGGGGCTGGCGCTGGCCGTCACCTGGTGGTGGCTGGTGCGCCATGAAAAGGTGAAGCCGCCACCGAAAGCCAGCAGGGCGGAGCTGATTCTGGCCCTGCGCGAAGCCGCCTGGGCACTCGGCCTGCCGGTCATCATCCTGGTCGGCCTGCGCATGGGCGTCTTCACGCCCACCGAGGCCGCCGTGGTGGCCGCCGTCTATGCGCTGTTGGTGGCCATGTTCGTCTACCGCGAGATCAGCGTGCGCCAGTTGGCGCAGATCTTCCAGGCGTCCGCCCGCACCAGCGCCATCGTGATGTTCCTGGTGGCCGCCGCCATGGTGTCGGCCTGGCTCATCACCGTGGCCGATCTGCCTACCAAGGTCATTGGCATGCTGGAGCCCTTCATGGGCAACCAGACCCTGCTGCTGATTGCCATCATGGTCCTCGTCATGGTCGTGGGCACGGCCATGGACATGACGCCCACCATCCTCATCCTGACCCCCGTGCTGATGCCCGTGGTCAAGGCCGCCGGCATCGATCCCGTGTACTTCGGCGTGCTGTTCATCATCAACAACGCCATCGGCCTGATCACCCCGCCCGTGGGTACCGTGCTCAACGTGGTGGCCGGCGTGGGGCGCATCACCATGGACCAGGTCACCCGCGGCGTGCTGCCCTTCATGCTGGCCCAGTTCTTCGTCATGTTCCTGCTGGTGCTGTTCCCGTCCATCGTGATGGTGCCCCTGCGCTGGCTGGCCGGCTGAGGCGCCTGCCAACGATCTGCTTTGCCCGCTCAACCCCAAGGAGACAAACCATGAAACTCTTGAAGACCCTGCTTGCCACGGCCCTGGTTGCCGCCTCGCTGCTGCCCGGCGCCCATGCGCAGGAGCGCACCATCAAGTTCGCCTTCCAGAACCAGAAGGAGCACCCGCAGGCGCAGGGCGCGCAGAAGTTCGCCGACCTCGTGGCGGCCAAGACCAATGGGCGCATCGCCGTCAAGCTGTTCCCCGGCGGCACGCTCGGAGGCGATCTGCAGACCGTCTCGGCACTGCAGGGCGGCACGGTGGAGATGACGGTGCTCAATGCCGGCATCCTCTCGGCCCAGGCCAAGGAGTTTGGCATCTACGACTTCCCCTTCCTGTTCGCCACGCCGCAGGAGGCCGATGCCGTGACCGACGGCCCTTTCGGCAAGAAGCTGCTCGACAAGCTGCAGTCCAAGAACCTGGTGGGCCTGGGTTACTGGGAGCTGGGCTTTCGCAACCTGACCAACAGCAAGAAGCCCATCACCAAGGCCGAGGACATCGCCGGCCTCAAGATCCGCGTGATCCAGTCGCCGATCTACATCGACATGTTCAACGCCCTGGGTGCCAATGCCGTGCCCATGCCCTTCCCCGAGCTGTACTCGGCCATGGAGCAGAAGGCTGTGGACGGCCAGGAGAACCCGTTCTCCACCATCCTGTCGTCCAAGTTCGCCGAGGTGCAAAAGCACCTCACGGTCACGCGCCACATGTACAACCCCCAGGCCGTCATCGTCAGCAAGAAGTTCTGGGACAGCCTGAACCCCGCCGACCAGAAGGCCGTGACCGAGGCCATGGCGGAAGCCACCACGTTCCAGCGCAGTGTCTCGCGCTCGCAGGCCGACGTGGCGCTGGAAGACCTCAAGAAGGCCGGCATGCAGGTGACCGAGTTCTCGCCCGCCGAGCTCGACAAGCTGCGCGCCAAGGTCAAGCCCGTGGTCGACAAGCACAGCGACAAGGTCGGTGCCGACACGGTGCAGGAGGTCTACGCCACGCTGGCCAAGCTGCGCGGCGGCAAGTAAGCAGACCTGCGGGGCGCTTCGCTGAGGCCCTGCACCCATCCCCCATGAGCCCATCGCTTTCCGAGCCGCCTTCCGCCATGTCTTCCACGAGCCCCCGCAAGGTACTGATCGGGCTGATCGGTGCCGGTATCCAGCAATCGCTGTCGCCCGCGCTGCATGAAGAAGAGGCGCGCCACCACGGCATGCGCCTGCACTACCAGCTGATCGACCTGGACCGCTCGGCCTCCTCGCCCGAACAACTGCCGACCTTGCTGTCTGCCGCGCGCATCATGGGGTACGCCGGCTGCAACGTGACCTACCCCTGCAAGCAGGCGGTGATCCCGCACCTGGACGATCTGTCCGAGCAGGCCCGCGCGATGGGGGCCGTGAACACGGTAGTCGTGGAAAACGGGAGGCTGGTGGGCCACAACACGGACGGATCCGGCTGGGCCTGGGGATTCCAGCGTGCACTGCCGGAGGCCGACCTGGGCCGCGTGGTGTTGCTGGGTGCCGGTGGCGCCGGTGCTGCGATTGCCCATGCCGTGCTGCGGCTGGGCGCGCAGCGCCTCGCCATCGTCGATGCCCAGCCCGAGCGCGCAGCGCAGCTCGCGGCGGATGTGAATGCGCTCTACGGCATGCGGGCCGAAGCCTGCGACATTGCCGGCGCCATGGCCCAGGCCACGGGACTGATCCACGCCACGCCCACGGGCATGGACAAGCTGCCGGGCCTGCCGCTGGACGTGGGCCTGTTGCGTCCTGCGATGTGGGTCTCGGAGGTCGTTTACTTCCCGCTCGAAACGGCCCTGGTGCGCGCCGCGCGTGCCCTGGGCTGCCCGGTATCGGACGGCGGCGGCATGGCCGTGGGCCAGGCTGTGGGCGCGTTCGAGCTGTTCACGGGTGTGGTACCCGATGCGGCGCGCATGGACGCCCATTTCCGCCGGCTGGTGGCCGCCCGCTGATCCTTTCTTCTTCTGGAGCACATGCCATGAGCACACCGATGGCGGCCGACCGCGAATCCCTGGGCACCCTGCCCAATCCCCTGGGCCTGCAGGGCGTGGAGTTCATCGAATACGCCACCGCCCGCCCCCAGGCGCTGGGCCAGGCCCTGGAGCGCATGGGCTTCAAGCCCGTGGCGCGCCACCGCTCGCGCGAGGTGCTGCTGTACCGCCAGGGCGGCATGAACATCATCGTCAACGCCCACCAGGGCGTGGGCGACAACGGCCCGGCCCCGGGCGATACCCCTGTGCTCTCTGCCATCGCCTTCCGCGTGGGCAATGCCGCTGCCGCCTACCGCCGCGTGCTGGAGCTGGGCGCCTGGGCCGTGCACACCGAGGTGCAGGTGATGGAGCTCAATATCCCGGCCATTCATGGCGTGGGCACCAGCCGCATCTACTTCGTCGACCGGCACCGCGAGTTCTCGATCTACGACGTGGACTTCGTGCCCATCCCCACGGTGGACCCGCACCCGCCCGCGCAGCACGGCCTGCACCTGTTCGGCCTGGTGCAGTACATCGGCCTGGATCGCCTGGCCGACTGGACCGCCTTCTATGGCGCGCTGTTCGGCTTTGCCGAGCTCCCGCCGGGACAGACCTTCGGTGTGCTGACCCAGGGGCGCATCCTCGCCAGCCCCTGCGGCACGCTGTACTGGCAGCTCATCGAGCCGCTGATCGACGCGCTCGATGCCGATCCCGGCGAGCTGCTGCAGCGCGTGGCCTTCGGCACCGGCGATGTGCTGGCCACCGTGGCAGCGCTGCGTGCCCAGGGGGTGGACTTCGTCGAATCGCCCACGGGCGTGCACAGCGAAGTGCGTGGCGCGCTGACGCGGGCCGAGGCCGGTGGCGCCAGCTTCGAGCTGGTGCTCGACCCCCGCTGAAGGAGCCCGCCATGCGCAGCCAGGCCATGCAACGCAACGTCGCCGATTTCGGCATGGACACCATCAGCCTCGCCGGCCCGCTGGAGGCCAAGCTGGCGGCCGTGAAGGCGGCCGGCTTCGGCCAGATCATGCTGGCCGCACGGGACATCGTAGGCCATCCACAGGGCATCGACGCGGCCGTGAGTGCCGTGCGCGGCAGCGGCCTGCGCGTCACCGGCTTCCAGGTGCTGCGCGACTTCGAGGGGCTCTCGGGCCACCTGCACAGCTACAAGCTGGGCATCGCCCAGCAGATGATCCTCATGGCGCGGGCCCTGGGCACACGGGTGCTGCTGGCCTGCAGCTCCACCTCGCTGCACGCCACCGACGATCCGGACGCCATTGCACGCGACCTGCGCAAGCTGGCCATGCTGGCGCTGCCGCACGGCATCCGCATCGCGTTCGAGGGCCTGTCCTGGGGCCGGCACATCAACGAGGTGCACCAGGCCTGGGCCGCGGTGCTGCGGGCCGACTGCCCCAACCTCGGCCTGGCCATCGACTCCTACCACCAGTTCGCCACGGGCACACCCCTGTCGGCCCTCGACGGCATCGACCCGGAGCGCATCTACCTCGTGCAGTTGTCGGACTTCATGTGGCAGGAGACGCGCACGGTGCAGGAGCGCATCGACACGGCGCGGCACTTTCGCGTGTTCCCGGGCGAGGGCGTGCACAGCCAGGCGCTGGTGGAGCTGGTGCGCAAACTCGACGGCATGGGCTACCGCGGCGACTACAGCTTCGAGGTCTTCAACGACGACTACCAGCAACTGCCTTTGCCCTACGTGGCCGGCCGGGCCTGGAACAGTGCCGTGTGGCTGGCCGAAGGGGTGCTGCAGCGCGCCGTGCCCCTGCCCGGCCACTTGCGCCTGCGGGATCGCGCGTGACAGGCTTCAGCTGTTGGCGCGTTGCTTGAGCCAGCGCATCAGTCCACCCACTACGGGCAGCTTTTCGTACAGCTCCTCGGCCGCGTCCCAGTAGTCGCGGTGTAACGTGACCAGGCCCTGGTCGTCGAACACCAGGTGCGAGGCGCCGCGCACCGTTTGCGCCACGCCCTTGTGAAAACTGCGGAAGGAGAACAGGAACTCCCAGGTCAGGAAGCACTGCGACCCCTGCACCACACGGCCGGTGACCACGAAGCGCGGCCCGTCGAGCGCCACGAACATGTGCTCGAAGATGTGCCGGATGGCGGGAAGCCCCTGCACCTCGTTGAACGGGTCCTTGAAGCGCGCATCGGCCGCATACAGGTGGCCCAGCGCCGCCACGTCGGCCGGGGCCAGGGTCTCGAAGAAGGCGATCACGCGGGTGACGGCTTCTTCGGTGGATGGGGGAGTGTCTGGTGGCGGCATGGGCGCTCAAAGGCCGGTGAACTTGCGGATGGCCGGAAAGTACCACCCATACGGCAGCACGCGCAGCATCTTCATCACGCGCGTGAAGCGCTTGGGGAAGTGGATGTCGAACGCGCCTTGCCCCCAGCCCTTGAGGATGGCCGTGGCCGCCTCTTCGGGGGTGATCAGCGCGGGCATGCGGAAGTCGTTGCCCTCGGTGAGCGGTGTCGCCACGAAGCCGGGGTTGACCACGCTCACACCCATTCCCAGGCCATGCAGGTCCAGGTACAGCGCCTCGGCCAGGTTGATCAGTGCCGCCTTGGTCGGGCCGTAGGCCAGGCTCTTGGGCAGTCCGCGAAAGCCGGCCACGCTGCTGACCAGGCTCACGTGCCCGGGGCGGCCCGACTGTGCGGCGGCCAGCATGTCTGGCAGCACGGCGGCCAGCAGGTGCAGCACGCCCGTGTAGTTCACCTGCTCGTGGCGCAGCATCACGGACAGGTCGAACTCCGTGGCGCGCATATGGTGGTAGGTGCCAGCGCAGTAGCACACCAGGTCCAGCGGTCCACCCGCCAGCACCTGGGCTGCGGCCGCCTTCACGGCCTCCGGTACCGCAGTGTCCAGCGGCAGGGCGACGCTGCCGGGGTGCTGCACGGCGAACGCGTTGAGCGCCGCTTCGCTGCGCGCCGAGACGATGACCTCGGCCCCGCGCGCATGCAGGGCCGAGGCCGTCGCCCGGCCAATGCCGCTGGAGGCGCCAACGAGCCAGGCTCGGCGGCCCTGCCAGTCGCGCAGTCGGGGGTTCAGGCTCATGGCGCCCGCCGGGTGAACGACAGCGTGATCTCGCCCAGCCGCACGCCGAACTTGCTCATGGTGGCGCGGTTGAGCATCACGCGCTCGTCCATGAGGTACATCCAGTCGTCCAGGTCCACGTGGTAGACCGTGCCATCCACGGGCAGGGCCAGGGTGTAGTTCCAGCGGAAGGCGTTGCCGCGCACCTGGCCCACGGCCTGGCCGATCACATCGCCGGCCGTGCCGGTGTAGCGGCCATCGGCTTCTCGCGTGAGGCGCCAGATGCGCCGCTCCGTGCTGCCGTCCGAATAGGTGAAAGCCTCGTCCAGAACGCCCTGGTTGCCGGTCCACTGGCAGTTCATGACCACGGTGAAGCGTTTGACGATCTTGCCGCTGCGGTCCTGGAACATGCCGTGGGCATCGATCACGCCATTGAAATACTGCGCGAGGTCGAGCACGGGCTTTTCGGCCGCGTAGTCGGCCAGATTCTGGCCCGCGCAGCCCGACAGCGCCACGGGGGCGCCCACGGCTGCTGCCGAAAGGAGTAACAAGCGTCGCTGCATCATGGTTTGCCTTGGAGGGATGGAATGGCTGCAGCAACGGGTTGCCGCAGGATCAGGAAGTACAGAACTGCAGCGGCCACCAGCTTCAACGCGCACGGCAGCACGGCATAGGCTAGGCCCAGGGTGTGCAAGCCCTCTGCGCTGCGCGTGCCGGGCGCATAGCCCAGCGCGCCGAGCAGGGGCAGGGCCAGGCCTGCGGCGAGTGCCAGGTTGAGCTTGGTGGCGAAGTTCCACCAGCCGAAGTACGCGCCTTCGTGCTGGCCGCTGTCGCCTTCGGCCGCCACCACTCCGGCCAGCAGGGCGCCGGGCAGGGCAAGGTCCGTGCCCAGGGCCACACCCGAGAGCGCGCACACCGCCAGGAAGGGCATGCTGTCGCCCGTGCCGAGCGCAGCCGTCCAGCCAAACACCGCTACAGCCAGCAGCATGCCTGCCAGCCACGTTCGGGCCAGGCCCCAGCGCGCCACGGCACGCAGCCACAGCGGGATCGAGAGCGCCGCGCAGAAGAAATATGCGGCCAGGAACATCGGCTCCTGGCCTGGCGGGGCCTGCAGCCGGTCCTGGATGAAAAACAGCACCAGCGTGGCCGGTATGGCGCTGGCGATTCCGTTGAGCACGAACACCGCAAGAAGGCGGCGAAAGGCGGGCCGCGTCCAGGGCCGCCACAGGTCTGCATGGTCGGTGGCGTGTAGCGCCACTGGCGCAGGCCGGGGCGCGCGCAGCCATGCCAGCCAGCCCAGCACCAGGGCTGCCGCGAACACGCCCAGCATCACCGGCAGGCCCAGCAGCGCGGGCAGCACCGAAGCGAGCACCACGCCCACCAGGGCCGCGCCCTCGCGCCAGGCGACGATGCGGCTGCGCTGCAGCTCGTCGCCGCCCAGGCGCGCGCCCCAGGACTGGTGCGCAATGCCGAGCTGGCTGTAGGCCAGGTAGGTGACCATTAGGCAGGCCAGGGCCCAGGCAGTGAGCGCGCCCTGCCCCTGTACCCGCGGAAAGAACAGCGCCGTCAGCCCGACGGCCAGCACCACGGCCGACACCGCGCCCGTGGAGAGAACGGCCAGGGGCGAGCGCGCGAACAGCCGGTCGGCCCAGCGCCCGAGCAGCGGGTCCGACACGGCGTCGAACAGCCGCGCGGCCAGCAGCACGCCACCCAGCGTGGCCAGTGGCATGCCGAATTCGCGCGCATAGTGGTGGGGCAGCAGAACGTACAGCGGCAGCGCCACGAAGGCCAGGGGCAGCCCGAGCAGGCCGTAGGCCAGACCTTGTTGCCAGGGCAGCGCCGAGCCGGGGGTCATGGGGCCTCGGCGGTGGGTGGCGGGCCGATGAGCGCCTGGCGCAGCGCGGGCTCGGAGGTTTGCGGCGACAGCCAGATGCCGAAGAACAGGCGCGAGAACTCGGGGTCCTTCACCTCGCCCACAGTCTGCCCGCCCATGCGGAACACGGCGCCCGCGCCAGGCTCGTAGAGGCCCATCAGGCGGTCGCCTTCCTTGACGTCGGGCAGGGCCGCCTGCAGGGCCTGCTGCCAGCGCACTGCCTGCTCTTCGCTGAAGCGGCCCACGCGGCGCATCTCCTGGATCGAACGGGCCGCGATGGCCTGGGCCGTGAAGTCGCGGTGGTAGTGCAGCTCCAGCGCCAGGGGCCGCGCCGCATAGTCCGACGCCTGGAAGCCGGGGGCCACCCAGAGCCTTGCCTCGTAGATGCGAAGCCCCAGGAACCGCAGCGTTCCCTGTCCTGCGGGCTGCAGCCCTTTTTGCGAAACGGCCCCGGCGGGCGCGGACTGCGCCATGGCCTGCCCGGCCGGCAGCAGCAATCCACCTGCCAGGGCCAGGGTGAACGCGAGTTGAGGTGAGGGCATGGAGCGCTTTCGGGTCAATCGCGCACCAGGGTGTACTGCACCAGATCGATGTTGTTCATCGCGAAGGCCGCCTCGCAGTAGGCCAGGTAGAACTCCCAGATGTGCAGGAAGCGCTCATCGAACCCCAGCTGCAGGATCTGCGTGCGCTGGGCCAGAAAGCGCTCGCGCCAGCGCCTGAGGGTCTCGGCATAGTCCTGGCCGAAGGCGAACTCGTCCACCACGCGCAGGCCGGCGGCCTCGGCCTCGCGGCGGAACTCGCGCGGGCAGGGCAGGCAGCCGCCCGGAAAGATGTACTGCTGGATGAAGTCCGTGGAGCTGATGTAGCGCTCGAATAGGCCGTCGTCGATCACGATGCTCTGGATGCAGGCCTTGCCGCCGGGCTTGAGCAGGCGCCGCACGGCCTGGAAATAGGTCGGCCAGTATTCACGGCCCACGGCTTCGACCATCTCGATGGAGCAGATGGCGTCGTAGGGCCCGTCGGCGATGTCGCGGTAGTCCTGCAGGCGGAGGTCTGCCCGGTTGGCGGCACCGCTCGCTTGCATGCGCTGGCGCGCGAACTCCAGTTGCTCGGTGGACAGCGTCACACCGGTGAGCGCGGCACCGAATTCGACAGTGGCCATTTCCGCCAGGGCGCCCCAGCCGCAGCCGATCTCCAGCACCCGGTCGCCCGCCTGCACGCCGGCCATGCGCAGGGCGCGGCGCACCTTGGCGAGCTGGGCCGTGCGCATGTCGCCGCCTGCGTCGCCCTCGAACCAGGCCGATGAATAGTTCATCGTGTCGTCCAGCCACAGCGTGTAGAAGGCGTTGCCCAGGTCGTAGTGGGCGTGGATGTTCTTCTGGCTGTTGGCGCGCGTATTGCGGTTGAGCAGGTGCTTGATGCGGTACAGCAGGCGCCCGGCCCAGCTGCCGTAGATCACGCCTTCGACCTGCTGGCGGTTGGCGATGAAGACCTTGAGCAGGTCGGTGAGGTTCGGCGTGGTCCAGTCGCCCGCGATATAACTTTCGGCAAAGCCGATGTCGCCGGACTTGAGCGCTGCCTTGCAGACATTCCAGTTCCTGAGCGTGATGGCCGCGGCCGGCCCGCCGCCCTGGTGGTCGCCGAAATGCTGCAGCGTGCCGTCGGGCAACTGCACGGTGAGACTGCCATGCTGCAGGCGCTGCATCAGGCGCAATGCCGTTCGGGCGGCAGCCGGGGTGCCTGGCGGCAGGGTGGTTGCGATGGTGGTGCTGTTCATGGCGGGCCAGGATGTAGAAGGGATTTCAGGTCGTCGGCGCTGAGGACTCAGCGGGTGACGGCGGATGCCGGTGCGTCGGGCTTGCGGTGAAAGCGCACCCGCTTGGCCCACAGCCGAAGGGCCTGCCAGTGGATGCGCGCGATCAGGGCCAGCGTCATCGCCGGATAGCCCCACAGGGCGTGGCGCAGCGACGCGCGGGTGATGGGTTCGAGCGTGCCACTCACGCTGGTCTGCAGCAGCGGGCCCTGGGCGTCGTCATGGTCGATGCGCACCACGGTGCGTTCCGGGCCTGTGCCGGCCGTGCGCAGGAAGCGAAAGCGGTAGCCCCCGCTGATCTCGCAGAACGGGGAGACGTGGAAGACCTTGCGCGCATGCTGCTCGGCGCCGTAGCGCGGCGCATCCAGCAGGTAGCAGTGGCGCTCGCCGAAGGTGTTGTTGACCTCGACCACGATGGCGCGCAGGCTGCCGTCGGCACGGTGGCAGTACCAGAAGCTCACCGGCTTGAAGGTGTAGCCCAGCACGCGCGGGTAGCAGTGCAGCCAGACCTCGCCGGTGGCGTCCACGATGCCTTCGGTGCGCAGCAGTTCGTCGACCCAGGCAAGCGCCCCGCCCTGTGCCGGGCCGCGGCCATCGCCATGGTCGGCGTCGTGAAAGCTGATGGCGCCGGGCCGGTTCACGGCCAGCAGGCCTGCTGGCTGCGCACGCAGTGTGCGCAGTGGCAGCATCAGGAAGAAGGTGGGGTAGGCAAATGCATGCCGCCTGGGGCGCAGCCGCGTGTGGCGCACTTGGCCAAAGCCCAGCAGCGGTTCGGCGGCGCGCGGGGCGGCGGTCATGCAGCCTCCGCCAGGGGGGCCGGCATGCGGGCCAGCAGCTGCTCGGCCACGGCCAGGCCCGACTTCAGCCCGTCTTCATGGAAGCCGTAGCCTGTCCAGGCGCCGCAGAACCAGGTGCGCTCGCGCCCCTGCAGTTGGCCGACCTGTTTTTGCGCGCGGATGGCCGCCAGGTCGAAGACCGGGTGGGCATAGTCGTAGCTGCCGATCACCGCAGCGGGCGCGATCTCGCCCACCGGGTTGAGCGAGACGATCACCGGCTGCGCGAAGGGCACGGGCTGCAACTGGTTGATGAGGTAGTGCAGGCACACACTGGCCTGCTCGCGGCTGCGCAACTGGGCGCGCTCGTAGTTCCAGGCCGCCCAGGCGGCGCGGCGTTCGGGCAGCACCGAGGTGTCGGTGTGCAGCACGGCGCGATTGGCCTGGTAGCGGATGGCGCCCAGCACCGTGCGCTCCTGCAGCGTGGGCTGGGCCAGCAGGGCCAGCGACTGGTCGGAGTGGGTGGCCAGCACCACCTGGTCGAAGCGCTCGGTGTTGCCGGTGGTCACCACGCGCACGCCCGCGGCATCGCGCTCGATCCGGCGCACGGGGGTGGCGAGGCGCTTGTCCGCGATGCCCGCGACGATCTTCTCCACATAGTGGCGCGCACCGCCGGCCACGGTCCACCACTGGGGCCGCTGGCTCACCTGGATCAGGCCGTGGTTGTGGCAAAAGCGGATCATGGTGGCCACCGGGAATTTCAGCATCTGGTCCGTCGGGCAGCTCCAGATGCAACCCAGCATGGGCAGGAAGTACCAGTCGCGAAACGCCTCGCCAAAACCGTGCTGCTGCAGGAAGTCGCCCAGCGGCTGCGTCAGCGTGGCGTCGCTGCCCTCTTCGGCGATGCGGGTGCACAGCTTGTTGAAGCGCAGCAGATCGCGCAGCATGCCCAGAAAGCGCGGGTTCACCAGGTTGCCGCGCTGGGCGAAGACGGTGGCCAGGCTGGTGCCGCTCCATTCCAGCGCACGCCCCCCGCTCAGGGCGCGCGGCACCTGCACGGAAAACGACATGTCCGATTTGGCGGTTTCCACGCCCAGCTCGGCCAGCAGGCGGATGAGATTCGGGTAGGTGCGCTCGTTGAACACCAGGAACCCGGTGTCCACGCCACATTGCACGTCCTGGCCCTGGGGCCCGGGCAGCGTGACGTCCACCGTATGCGTGTGACCGCCGAAATAGCTGCCGGCTTCGAAGAGGGTGATGTCGGCTTGGCCGCGCAGCTGGTGGGCCACTGCCAGGCCGGAGATGCCGGAGCCGACGATGGCGACCTTCATGGCCGGCTCCCTCTGGCCGGCTGGCTGAATAAAAAAGTTGCGAAGCGTCCCGAAACGAATAAGAGAGGGAGGGAGGAGAAGCGCTCCAGGAGGACAGTCGGAACCCGTGGGACCGAAAGGCTTCGCAACGTTAAAACGGAGGGACGCTCATCACGTCCTTGCGATGGATAGAGTAAGGGCGTTATGCAGAAGTTCCAGTACTTCCCCTGCATTTTTTTGAAGAAATGTAAAGAAAACATGCGCTTTCACCGGGTTGGTGCGGTCGCCAGCTGTTGTTCGATGGCACGGACCAGGCCTTTGCTGTCCGGCGCCGTGAGGCTGGTGTAGCTGTCCACCAGCTTGCCGTCGCGGCCCAGCAGGTACTTGTGGAAGTTCCAGCGTGGCGGGCCGGACATCTGGGCGAGCTGGCGGAACAAGGGCGAGGCGTCGGCGCCGGTCACCGCGCTCTTGGCGAACATGGGAAATTTCACCCCGAAGGTGCTCTCGCAGAAATCGGCGATCTGCTGGTTGCTGCCGGTTTCCTGCGAGAAATCGTTGCTGGGAAAGCCCAGCACCACCAGCCCCTTGTCTTTGTAGCGGGCATAGAGGTCTTCCAGCCCCTTGTACTGCCCCGTGAAACCGCAGAAGCTGGCGGTGTTGACCACCAGCACCACCTTGCCGCTGTACTGGCACAGCGATTGCGGCTTCTCGTCCTGCAGGCGCAGGTAGGTGTGCTGCAGCGTGGCGGGGCAGGATTCGGACGGCGCCGCGAAGGCGGACGGCATGGCGCCAAAGCACAGCAAGGCTGCCACCGGGGCCAGGGCGAAAAGACGCGAAAACTGGATCATGAGGACACCTCCCGTGTTGTTGGGGGTCAATTTAACCAGTGAATCATATTTTGTCCACATAAGTTTTTATTTGTACTGATCGGTTGCGGTGGGTGGCAGCGCGCGCCGCCGTCCCCTGCCGGCAGGCGAGAGGTCTTGTCAGAGGAATACGCAGCCTAAAGGCTGCCGGATGCGCAGGGCATGGCCCCCCGGTGCCGGGAGCCCTGGCAGATCCAAAAAAGGAGAGGCGCCCGCACAGCCGCGGGTGCCGGGTGCTCAGACCAGCGGCAGCAGCCGGTTGAGCGAGAGCTTGACGCGCACGTCCTTGTGCGCGACCACGCCGACGATCTTCCACTGGGGCTGGGCGGTGTCACGGGGGATCAGCTCGCCCGTGGGCATGCCCAGCCGGTTGGTGACCACGGCCACCCGGGGGGTGGTGCCGCTGGCGCCGCGGCGCAGCACCACGGCGACTTCCTGGCTGGCAAGCTTCACGAAGGCGCCCGGCGGGTAGATGCCCAGGGCCTTGACCAGGGCGGCACCGGCCTCGTCGACCTTCTGCTCCTCATCGTAGTAGCTGGCCTGCATGGCGGCGGTCACCGGCATGGGCGAGCGCGCGGCGCGCGGCGCCAGCCGGGCACCGAAGACGTCGGCACGCTGGATCAGCCGGGCCATCTGCAAGCCGGGGCTTTTCTGGCTGAACGCACCGGGGCTGCGGTGGTGGTGGTGGCGCACGGCCTCCAGCCACAGCTCGCTGTGCACGCCCAGTTCGCGCAGCAGGGCTTCGGAGCGCGCGGCGTGGTCCTCCACGGCGGCGATCTGGGCCGAGGTCAGGGGCTGCATCTGCTGGGCCAACTGGTCCTGCAGTTCGGTCATGGCGATGTTCATGGACAGGGCTGCCTGCCCCACCACCTGGACATGGGCTGCGGGCCAGCGCAGCATCTCCCGGGCCACCACCATGCAGACGCAGGCCACCAGCATCGAATGGGTGCCGCTGTACATGCGCGTCTCCTGCGCCGACAGGTAGATCAGCGCCAGCAGCGTGGCGTCAGGCGACTGTTCGCAGTTGCGTGCCAGTTCCGCGTGCAGAGGCTGGAAGCGGTCCGGAAAATCAAAGGCATGGGGGCTACGCAGCAGCTGGGTCGCGCGCTCCTGCAGGGCCGGCCAGTCCACCACATAGGACGGCGCGTCGCGCTCGCGGGCCGCTGCCTGGGCGCCAGCCGTCATCTTGACCGAGGCCAGCTCCCCGAGATTGGTGTCCTGCCGCAGCATGCGCTGCAACTGGGCCACATAGGCGCGGTAGCTCTCGCCGGACTCTTCCACGTCCACGCACAGCTGGCGGCCCCGGCTGAGCATGGTGCCCAATTCGTCCCGGCTCTGTACCACGAAGCCCTTTTGGGCCAGCAGCGTGCCATCGGCACCCCGCAAGGCGAATGGCAGGGGGTGGCCGAGCTGGATCGATCCGACGTTGATGGTGACGAGGTTCATAGCGGTGCGCCATTATCCCGCCGCCCGGGGACGCCTTAAAGGGCGCAAACCCGGGTGGTTTGCGCCCTTTTGCACAGATGCGTGCTCAGGGTATCGCGGGCGCTTGTTCCGGCCTGGCGGCCGGCGCCTGGGGCGGCAGGCCGCGCAGGCGCCGCTGCATGCGGCCGAACCACTGGCCCACATCGTCCACCCCGGTGAACACGGCCGGGATCACCAGCAGGCTCAGGAAGGTCGAGGTGATCAGCCCGCCGATCACGGCCACCGCCATCGGCGAGCGGAAGCTGGCGTCCGCCGCGCCGAAGCCCACGGCGATCGGCAGCATGCCCGCGCCCATGGCCAGCGTCGTCATGATGATCGGTCGGGCACGCTTGTGGCAGGCGTCGATCAGCGCCTCGAAGCGCGTCATGCCATGTTCGCGCCGTGCCAGGATGGCGTACTCCACCAGCAGGATGGAGTTCTTGGTCGCAATGCCCATGAGCATGATGAGCCCGATCAGCGAGGGCATGGAGAAGCTCTTCTGCGCGATCAACAGGCCCACGAAGGCACCGCCCAGCGACAGCGGCAGCGCCGCCAGGATGGTCACCGGGTGCAGGAAGTCCTTGAACAGCAGCACCAGCACGATGTAGATGCACAGCACGCCGGTGAGCATGGCCAGGCCGAAGCTCGCGAACAGCTCGCCCATCACCTCGGCATCGCCGATGGTGATCTGGCGCACGCCGGGCGGCAGGTTCTTGATCGACGGCAGCGCGTCCACGGCCTTGGTCACGTCGCCCAGAGGCAGGCCCGAGAGCTCGATCTCGAAGTTCACGTTGCGCGCACGGTCGTAGCGGTCCACCACGGCCGGCCCGCCGCTGAACTCCAGCGTGGCCACCTGGCCGAGCATCACCGGGCCCTTGGCGCCGGGCACGGCCAGGCGTTCGAGCAGCGACAGGTCCTTGCGCGCATCGTCCTGCAGCTTGACGACGATGGGCACCTGGCGCGAGGCCAGGTTCAGCTTGGGCAGCGACACGTCGTAGTCGCCCACGGTGGCGATGCGCAAGGTCTCGGCGATGGCGCTGCTGGTCACGCCCAGGTCGGCGGCGCGCGCGAAATCGGGGCGCACCGCGATTTCCGAACGGATCAGGCTCGCGGTCGAGGACACGCTGCCCAGGCCGGGGATGGTGCGCAGGTCCTTCTCGACGGCGAGCGCCGCCGTCTGCAGCGCCTGCGGGTCATCGCCCGTGAGCACCAGCACGTACTTCTCGCCCGAGCCGCCCAGGCCGACCTTGCTGCGCACGCCGGGCAGGCTCTCCAGCGCGGCGCGGATCTGGTTCTCGATGCCCTGCTTGCGCGGGCGCTCGCCCCGGTCGGCCAGCAAGATGGTGAGCGTGGCCTTGCGCGTCTCGGCGTTGGCGCTGCCCATGAAGGGGTCGGAACCGGCCGATCCGCCACCGATGGTGGTGTAGACGCTCTTGACGTGGTTCACCGCCGCCACGCGCTGGCGCGCGTCCTCGGCCACCGCGCGGGTCTGGGCCAGCGTGGCGCCGGGCGGCAGCTCCAGGTAGACCTGGGTCTGGGAGTTATCGTCCGGCGGGATGAAGCCTGTGGGCAGGAGCGGGATCAGCGCCAGCGAGCCGATGAAGAAGGCGCCCGTGGCGATGAAGGTGATCCAGCGGTGCTTGATGCACCAGGCCGCCCAGCGCAGGTACCAGCCCATCCAGCGCGGGTCCTTGTGCTCGTCCACGATGGGTTTGAGGATGTAGGCTGCCATCATCGGGGTCAGCACCCGGGCCACGACCAGCGAGGCGAACACCGCCAGAGCGGCCGTCCAGCCGAACTGCTTGAAGAACTTGCCCGCGATGCCGCTCATGAAGGCCGTGGGCAGGAACACGGCGATCAGCGTGAAGGTGGTGGCCACCACGGCCAGGCCGATCTCGTCGGCCGCCTCCATGGCCGCCTGGTAGGGTGTCTTGCCCATGCGCAGGTGGCGCACGATGTTTTCCACCTCCACGATGGCATCGTCCACCAGGATACCGACCACCAGCGACAGCGCGAGCAGCGTGATCACGTTGATGGAAAAGCCCAGCAGGTACATGCCGATGAAGGCCGGGATCACCGACAGCGGCAGCGCCACGGCCGAGACGAAGGTCGCGCGCCAGTCGCGCAGGAACAGCCAGACCACCAGCACGGCCAGCAGCGCCCCCTCGTACAGCAGGTGCATGGAGCCGTCGTACTCCTCCTGCACCGGCGTCACGAAGTTGAAGGCTTCGGTGATCTCCAGGTCCGGGTGCTGGGTGCGCATTTCGGCGAGGGCCGCCTGCACGGCGCCGCCCACCTCCACCTCGCTCGCCCCCTTGCTGCGGGCCACCTCGAAGCCCACCACGGGTTTGCCGTTGAGCAGGGCCATGGCGCGCGGATCGGCAAAGGTGTCGGACACGGTGGCCACCTGGTCCAGGCGCACATGGCGGCCATCGGACAGGGACAGCGTGAGGCCCGCCAGCTCCTGGGCCGACTGCACGGTGGCCAGGGTGCGCACGGGCTGCTCGCTGCCGCCCAGGTCGGTGCGGCCGCCGGCGCTCTCGGTCTGCACCAGGCGCAGCTGGCGCGACACATCGGCCGCCGTGGCGCCCAGCGCCTGCAGCTTCATGGGGTCGAGCGCCACGTGCACCTGGCGGTCCACGCCACCCACGCGGTTCACTGCGCCCACGCCGCGCACGGCCAGGAGCTTCTTGGCCACGTCGTTGTCGACGAACCAGGACAGGGCCTCATCGTCCATGCGGCGGGAGGCGATGGTGAAGGCCAGCACCGGCTGGGCCGCCAGGTCCATCTTGGTCACGATGGGGTCGCGCACATCGCCCGGCAGGTCACCGCGCACGCGCGCCACGGCCGAGCGCACGTCATCGAGCGCCTCCTGCGTGGGCTTTTCCAGGCGGAACTCGGCCGTGATGGTGGCGCCGCCGTCCTGTACCTTGGTGTAGATGTGCTTGAGGCCCTGAAGCGTGGCGATGGAGCTCTCGACCTTGCGTGCGACATCGTTCTCCAACTGCGCGGGCGAGGCGCCGGGCAGCGAGATGGTGACGGAAATGGTGGGCAGGTCGATGTCCGGGAAGTTCTGCACCTTCATGCCGTTGAACGACAGCAGGCCGCCGAAGGTCAGCAGCACGAACAGCATCAGGGCCGGTATGGGGTTCTTGATCGACCAGGTAGATACATTCATGGTGAATGCTCCTTGCGCTGCTTACTTGGTGGCCGAAGCCGGGGCGGCCGCGGTGGGCACGGTCGCAGTGCCCTGCACCCCGACCGGCGCGGTGTTGGACACGCGCACCAGATCGCCGTCGTTGAGGAAGCCGGCGCCGCGCACGGCGATGGCCGTGGTCGGCTCCAGGCCCGAGAGCACTTCCACCCGGTCTGCCACGCGCCGGCCGGTCTGGATCTTGCGCTGCTGCACGCGCTGGTCGCTGCCCAGCGCGAACACGTAGGAGAAGCCGTCGCGTACCACCAGGGCTTCCTGCGGCACGGTCAGGGCCTCGCTGCTGCCCAGCGCGAACTCGCCGCGCGCGAACATGCCGGGCAGGATGGCCGAGAGCGAGGTCTTGGCGTCGGTCGGCGTGTCCATCGCGGTCGAGGGCAGGTCCACATAGACCAGGGCGTTGCGCGTCTGCGGGTCCACCGTCGGGCCGACCATGCGCACCGTGCCCTGCACGGTGGTGCCGCTGGCGGCCGTCACGCTGACCTTGGCGCCGGGCTGGATGCGCGCCAGCTCGGTCGAGGTGACCTCGGCGCGCCATTCGAGCCGGCCCTTGCGCACCATGCGGAACAGTTCGGTGCCGGCGCCCACGACCGCGCCCACGGTGGCGCTGCGGGCCGAGATGATGCCGCTGTCGGGCGCCACCACCTGGGTGTATTTCAGGCGCAGCTGCTGGGCGTTGAGCTGGGCCTGGGCGGCCTCGACGCGCGCCTGGGCCGTCTTCTCGGCGGTGGTGTACTGCTGGATCTGCTGCTGGCTCAGTGCGCCCGAGGCCTGCAGCGAACGCGCGCGCTCGGCATTGGCGGCGGCCTCGGCCGCCGTGGCCTGGGCTTCGAGCACGCTGGCGCGGCCCTGGGCCACCTCGGCCTGCGTGGTCTCGGCCGAGAAGGTGGCCAGCACCTGGCCGCGCTTGACGACGTCGCCCACGTTCACGCGCACGTCGGTCAGGCGCAGGCCATTGCTTTCGGCACCGATGATGGCCTCCTGCCAGGCGGCGACATTGCCGTTGGCGGCCAGGCGCAGCGGCACGGCGATACGCTGGGGCTGGGCCGTGGTCACGGTCAGCGCCGGGCGGGGCTGGTTGGCCTTGGGCTCGTCGGCCGCGCGCGAAGCGCCCGAGAACACCAGGGCGCCGGTGGCAGCCAGGACGCAGGCGGCAACGACGGCCAGCGTGGAAGCGGAGAGTTTGAACTGGTTCATGAAAGGGGTCCGTTCATCCGGAAGGTGTCAGGAAAAATGGGGTGGGGCCGGGCTCAGCGGGTGCCGGCCTGGGCGGTCTCGGCCAGGTCGGGGGCCGTGGTGTCCCAGCCGCCGCCGGCCGCACGGTACAGCGCGATCCAGGCGGACTGGCGCTCGTGCTGCAGGGCCAGCAGCGCGTTCTGTGCGGCCAGCGCCGTGCGGCGTGCGTCCTCCAGCTCGACCAAGCTGGCCAGGCCACCGCGCCAGCGCGCGTCGGTGGCATCGAAGGACACGCGGTAGCCCTCGGCCGCGGCGCGGGCGCTGGCATTGCGCTCGGCCGTGCTCTGCAGCCGCACCAGGGCCTGCTCCACCTCGCTCACGGCTTGGCGGATGCGGGCGCGGTACAGTGCCACCGATTCGTCGTAGCGTGCGCGGGCGGCGTCGACCTGCGCCGCGCGGCGCCCGCCGTCGAACAGCGGCAGGCTCAGGGTCAGCGGGCCCAGCGTCCAGGCGTCCACGTCAAGGGTGCTGCCGCCGGCGCGGCTCCAGGCCTTGCCGATATTGCCGCTGAGCGACAGGCGCGGGTAGCGCTGGGCCTGGGCGCTGCCCACCTCGGCACTGGCGGCGGCGACCTCGCGCTCGGCGTTGTAGACGTCGGGGCGCTGGGAGATCACCTGCGCCGGCAGGGCGGCAATGGCGAACAGGCTGTCGGGTGCGGGCGTGATGGGCGTGGCCGTGATCAGCTGGCGCAGCGCCGACTCCTCCTGGCCGGTGAGCGCCACGAGGGTCTTGAACTCCACGTCGCACTGCATGCGCTGCTGCGAGGCGCGGGCCGTGGCTTCGGCGGCGCTGGCGCGCGCCAGGGCGGCAGTGGCCGGGGCCGTGAAGCCGGCGCGCTCGCTCAGGTCCGACAGGCGCGAGGTCTCGCCGCGCGAGCGCGCATCGCGCTCGGCCACGTCCAGTTGCTGCAGGCAGGTGCGCAGGCTGCTGGTCTGCAGCGCCACCTCGGCCGCCACGCTCACGCGCGCTTCGTGCCACAGGGCCTGGGCGCCGGCCAGGCGTTCGCTGGCGGCATCGCGCGTGGCGGCATTGGCGCCGAACAGGTCCACTTCCCAGGCCGCCTGCAGGCCGGCCTGGCTGGTGGTGGCCAGTCCGCCGACCTGCGCATTGGCGCCGCGGCTGGTGGTCGCCTGGGCATCGAGCGTGGGTTTCAGGGCGGCGCTGGCGGTGGTCTGCGTGGCACGGGCCTGCAGCAGGCGCGAGCGGGCCTGGGCCACGTTCGGGCTGATGCTTTGCGCCGCCTCGATTAGCGGCACCAGCGCCGGGTCGTTCCACTGGCGCCACCACTGCGCCAGGTCGGCCATCTGCCCGCCGTGCGGCAGGGGGGCGGCCCAGCCCGCAGGCGGCTGCACCGGGACCGTCTGGGGCGGCCGCGCGGTGCTGCAGGCGGCCAGCAGCAGCACGCTGCAGACGCCCAGGGTTCGAACAAACCATGTCATTCCTCTTCCTCCTTGTTCTTGTGCCTGCGCGGTTCGCGCAGTGCCTGGCGGCGTGCCACCTCGCCCTGGATCATGGACATGGCATAGCCGGTCAGGCGTTCGGCCCAGGCATCCGCGGTGGCGGGGCCTGCGAGTTGGGGGGCAATGGCGGCGATGGCGTCGCGCTGGGTCCACAGCAGCATGACCAGGCCGCCGATCGAGAACGCCAGGCGGTGCATGTCGTCGTCGATCTCGGGGACGCCCATGTGCTCGCACAGCAGCTGCACCAGGGCCATGTGCGGGGCTTTGCACTCGCGCTCGATCAGCTCGGGCCAGACATGGGTAGGTTCGAGCAGCTCGCGCACATGCAGGCGTGTGGCCTGCCGGACCAGGTCGTCGTGCTTGAGCGGCTCCAGCAGGCCCGTGAAGTAATGCCCCAAGGCCTGTTGCAGGCTGAGCCCGGGGGCGGCGAACACCGCGATCAGGTCGCTGCCGCTGCCAAAGGGCTCATAGAAGGTGGCCGTGTACAGCTGCGCCTTGTCGCCGAAGTGGTAGCCGATGGCGGCCACATTGGTGCCCGCTGCGACGGCAATGGCACGCACCGAGGTGCGGGCAAAGCCGTTCTCGGAAAACAGCCGCAGCGCGGCCTGCAGCAGGCGGGTACGCGTGTCGTCGCCATCGCTGCGCGCGGCCCGGGGCGGGCGCGCTGCGCGCTTGGGCGCAGGCTCGGGAATGGGCGGGGCAGAATGCATGGCGGTGGATTAGACCACCATAATTCAAACAAGTGTTTAAATTGGCGTGACATTCGGCAACAGGCCGCCGCCGGCCGGGTGGCCGCTCAGCGGCCGCTGCCGAAAACCGCCGCCCAAAGGGCCAGCACGGCATCGCGCTCGGCCTGCAGGGCTGGGGGCGTGACCTGGGTGGGCACTTCGTCGAGCCGCGCCCGGTGCTGCACCCGGCGCAGCTCGCGGTAGGCGTCGGCCGCTGCATGGCCCACTCCGGCCGGCAGCAGGCCGACCTGCTCCGCGCGCTGCAGCAGGGCGATGTTGCCCACGTTGGCCACCAGTTCGGGGTGCGCCCCCGATTGCGAGAGCACCAGGTACTGCACGGCGAATTCCGCGTCCACCATGCCGCCCGGGCTGTGCTTGACGTCGAACTGCCCGTCGCGCGTGGGGTGGGCCTGGGCCACCTTGGCGCGCATGGACACGATCTCCTCGCGCAGGGCCATGGGGTCGCGCGGCGAGGTGATCACGGCCGTGCGCACCGCGTCAAAGCGGGCTTCCAGCTCGGGCGTGCCCATCACGAAGCGGGCGCGCGTCATGGCCTGGTGCTCCCAGGTCCAGGCGGTGTTGCTGCCGCGGCGTTCCTGGTAGTTGGCATAGGCCTCGAAGCGCGTGACCAGCAGGCCCGAGCTGCCGTTGGGCCGCAGCGCGGTGTCGATCTCGTAGAGGTCGCCCTCGCCGGTCTTCACCGTGAGCCAGTTGATCAGCTTGCGCACGAAGGCAGCGTACACCTCGGGCGCGCGCTCGTCGTCGTCATCGAAGACGAACACGATATCGAGGTCGCTGCCGTAGCCCAGCTCCTTGCCGCCGAGCTTGCCATAGCCGATCACGGCGAATTGCGGCACCTCGCGGTGGCGGGTCTTGAGGCGGTTCCAGCACCACTGGGCGGTCACGCGCAGCACGCTGTCGGCCAGGGCGCTCAGGTCGTCGGCCACCTGCTCGACGGTGATGCGGTGCTCCACGTCGCGTGCCAGCGTGCGGAAGGTCTCGGCATGCTGGGCGCGGCGCAGCAGGTTGAGCAGGGTTTCGTCGTCGTCTTCCCCGGTGGAGGTGATCGAGGCCAGGCGCATGGCCAGCTCGCGCTCGAAATCGGCCACCGAGAAGCGTTCGGCCAGCAGGGCGTCGCCCACCAGCTCGTCGATCACGCCGGGGTGCTGCAGCAGGTAGCGGGCGGGCCAGCGCGCGGCGCCCAGCAGGTGCAGCATCTGCTCGTGCACGGATGGGCGCTCCAGCAGCAGGGCCAGGTAGCTGTCGCGGCGCAGCAGGGGCTCGAGCCAGTTGGCCATGCGCACGGCGGCTTCTTCGGTCACCCGGCCTTCAGTGAGCCACTGGGCCGTGCGCTGCACCAGGCGGAACAGGCGCGCGCGGGTCTCATCGCGCAGGCCCTGTACGCGCGGGTGGTTGCGCCACTCGGCCACGCGTTCGCGGAAACCAGGGGGCAGTTGCTCCAGCAGGGCCTCCAGCTCGGGCGGTGGCGCAGCAGATGCGCGCGGGCCGCCGCAGCCGCCCTTGCTGCACTGCTTCTTGGCGTTGCCGCCGAGCAGGGTGTCGAACTCCTGGGCCACCAGTTCGCGGTGGGCGTCGAGCTCGTGCAGGAAGGCGCAGCAGTCCGGGTAGCCCATGGTGCGGGCGATCCATGCCAGGTCGTCGTCGCGCGTGGGCAGCACATGGGTCTGCTGGTCATCGAGGTACTGGATGCGGTGCTCCACCCGGCGCAGGAAGACATAGGCGCGTGCCAGGGCATCGGCCGTCGGCTGCGGCATCAGGCCGGCCTGGGCCAGGCGCTGCAGCGCATCGAGCGTCGGGCGCCGGCGCAGTTCGGGGAACTGGCCGCCGCGCACCACCTGCAACAGCTGCACGGTGAATTCGATCTCGCGGATGCCGCCGCGCGAGAGCTTGACGTCGTTGGCGCGCTCGGGATGGCCGGCGCTGCGCTTGGCCGCATGGTCGCGGATCTGGCTGTGCAGCAGGCGCAGCGCATCGAAGACGTTGTAGTCCAGGTAGCGGCGGAAGACAAAGGGCAGCACCACGCCGCGCAGCGCCTGCACCTCGGTGCCGGCAATGCAGTCGCGTGGCGCCACCACCCGGCTCTTGAGCCAGGCAAAACGCTCCCACTCCCGGCCCTGCACCTGCAGGTATTCCTCCAGCGCCGCCAGCGAAACGGCCGCGGGGCCCGAGTTGCCGTTGGGCCGCAGCGCCAGGTCCACGCGGAACACGAATCCGTGCTCGGTGGTGTCGCCGACCAGGCTGTAGATGGCCTTGACCGCGCGCGCGAAGTACTCGTGGTTGGAAATCCGGCCCCGGCCGTCCGGCGTGCCGGCGGTCTCGCCATCGTGCCCGTAGACGTAGATCAGGTCGATGTCGCTCGACACATTGAGCTCGCGCGCGCCAAGCTTGCCCATGCCGATGATCCACAGCTGCACGGGTTGGCCCTCGGGGCCCTGGGGGGCGCCGTGGCGCGCATCGAGTTCCTGGCGCGCCTGGGCGCAGGCGCGGTCCAGGGCCAGCTCGGCCAGTTCGGTGACGGCGCAGGTGATGTCGGACAGCGGCGCCTGGCCATCGCAGTCGAGCTGGATCAGGCGCTCCATGACCAGCTGGCGCAGCACGCGCAGGGCCGTGCCGGTGTCGTTGCCGCGCGCCAGCAGGGCATCGCAGACGGCATCCATCGCGGCGCGCCGGGGTGCCCCGGCGGGCAGCAGGGTCAAATCGCTGCCGTAGCGCCGGTGCAGACGCTGCAGGAAGCGGGAATGTCCGGCCAGCGGCTCGCCGTCCTTGAAGGGGTCGTTGCAGGACAGGGGCATGGTTTCAGGCGTGGCAGAGGCGGGTGCCCCAGCCGGTTGCCAGCACGGGGCCGCGGGCTGCTGCACACACAAGGACACTGGTTCTCATTGAACCCACAGGCGCACCGCGGGTCATAATTCCTGCCACATTCAATCCCACCATGATCGATCCCACCCCGCACCCCTCACGCCTGCTCAAGACAGTGGCAGGCTTTGCGCGGTGGTCATTGGGGCTGCTGCTCACCTTCTGGCTGCTGCTGACCATCGCCTGGGGGGCCCTTCATGGCTGGATTGTGCCGCGAATCGGCGAGTTCCGCCCGCAGCTGGAAGACCATGCCGCACGGGCGCTAGGGGTTCCCGTGCGCATCGGGGCCATCAGTGCGCGTTCGGAGGGGCTAATCCCCTCCGTGGAACTGGTGAATGTGGCCCTGCTCGACACCGCCGGCCGCGAGGCGCTGCGCCTGCCGCGGGTGGTGGTGGCCCTGTCGCCGCGCTCGCTGCTGAACTTCGGCTTCGAACAGCTCTATATAGAGAAGCCCGATCTGGACATCCGCCGCGCCAGTGACGGCAGCATCACCGTGGCCGGACTGGCCATGAAGGACAGCGGGGGCGACAACCATGGCGCCGCGGACTGGTTCTTCTCGCAGGGCGAGGTGCTGATCAAGGGCGGTACGCTGCGCTGGACCGACGAGATGCGCAAGGCGCCGCAGTTGGCGCTCACCGACGTCAACCTGGTGGTGCGCAACGGCAACTGGAGCCACCGCATGCGCGTGGACGCCACCCCGCCACCCGACTGGGGCGACCGTTTCACCCTGGTCGGCCTGTTCCGCGCGCCCCTGCTGCGCGCGCGCGACGGCAACTGGCAGCACTGGAACGGCCAGGTCTATGCCGACTTCGCGCGGGTGGACGTCTCCCAGCTGCGCCACCATGCCGACCTCGGGGTGGAGGTGGCCCAGGGCCGCGGTGCCCTGCGCGCCTGGGCGGACGTGAAGAGCGGCCAGATCGTGGGCGGCACGGCCGACCTTGCGCTGGCCGATGTGAACGCCACCCTGGGCGCGGGGCTGGAGCCGCTGGCGCTGCCCTCCATTGCCGGGCGCCTGGGCGGGCGCCAGCTCAAGGGGGGCTTCGAATTCTCCACGCAAGGCCTGCAGTTCACGACCGACGACGGCCTGCGCTGGCCCGGTGGCAACGCCAGGCTGGTGTACACCGATGCCACCGCCAAGGCGCCCGCACAAGGCGACTTCCGCGCCGACCGGCTGGAGCTGGCGGCCCTGGCGCAGGTTGCCAGCCGCCTGCCCCTGGGCAGCACCGCCCACGATGCCGTGCGCCAGTACGCTCCCAAGGGCCTGGTGGACGAGATCCAGGCCACCTGGAAGGGGCCGCTCGATGCGCCGCAGCAGTACCAGGTGCGCAGCCGCATCCAGGGGCTGGCGCTGGCGGGCGAGGTGCCTGGCAACGGCGCAGCACAAAGCATGGGGCTGCGCGGCGCCAACGTCGATGTGGAGATGACGCAGGGCGGCGGCAAAGCCACGCTGGCCATCGATTCCGGCGCGCTGGTGCTGCCGGGCGCGTTCGAGGACCCGGTGCTGCCGCTGGACCGGCTGAGCGCCGAGGTGCGCTGGCAGATCGAAGGCGAGCGCATCGCCGTGCAGGCCAGCGACGTGAAGTTTGCCAACGCCGATGCGCAGGGCGAGGCGCGCGCCACCTGGCACACCTCCGATCCCACCAAGGGGCCGCACCGCTCGCGCTTTCCCGGGGTGTTGGACCTGTCGGGCAAGCTCACGCGGGCCGACGGCACGCGCGTGCACCGCTACCTGCCCCTGTCCATCCCCGAGGATTCTCGGCACTACGTGCGCGATGCCGTGGTGGCGGGAACGGCGAGCAGCGTGGACTTCAAGGTCCGGGGCGACCTGAACGACATCCCCTTCAACGACCCGCGCCAGGGCGAGTTCCGCATCGCCGCGCGCGTCAAGGACGTGACCTACGCCTACGTGCCGCCCAGGCTGCAGCCGTCCATCGATACGACGCGCTGGCCGGCGCTGACGCAGCTGCAGGGCGAGCTGGTCTTCGAGCGCTCGTCCATGCATGTGCGCGGCGCCAGTGGCAGCTTTGCCGGTACCCAGGGGGTGAAGGTGTTGCGGGTGGAGGCATCCATCCCCGATCTCTCGCACACGGTCGTGGGCGTCAATGCCGACACGCGCGGACCCCTGACCGAGATCCTCGGCGTGGTCAACACCTCGCCGCTGGCGCGCTTGACGAACCAGGCGCTGGCCCAGGCCAGCGGCACGGGCCAGGCCGACCTCCAGCTCAAACTGACCCTGCCCATCAGCAACATCGACAAGTCCCGGGTGCAGGGCAGCGTCACCCTGGCCGGCAACGACGTGCGCATCACCCCCGATACACCCATGCTCGGCCGCGCGCGCGGCGCCGTGCAGTTCAGCGAGGCGGGTTTCTCGCTGGTGGGCATGCAGGCCCGGGCGCTGGGCGGCGATGTGAAGCTCGAAGGCGGCATGCGCTCCTTGCCGCCAGGCGCGCCGGCTACCGAGTCGGCGATCCAGCTGCGCGCCCAGGGCACGGCCACGGCCGAGGGGCTGCAGCAGGCGCCTCCGATGGGCCTGCTGTCGCAGTTGGCCAGCCGGGCCACGGGCAGTGCGCCCTACACGCTGGCGCTGGGCTTTCGCCGCGGTGTGCCCGAGGTGCAGGTGACGACGAGCCTGCAGGGGCTGGCACTGGCGCTGCCCGCTCCGCTGGGCAAGACGGCCGAGACCAGCTTGCCGCTGCGCTATGACAACTCCCTGGCGCGCGAATCGCTGACCGGCACGGTGACCGCCGGCGGCACCCTGCCGCCGCTGCGCGACCAGATCACGCTGGACCTGGGTGCCCTGGGCTCGGCCACCTACCACCGCGACGTGAGCGGCGCCCAGCCGCGCGTGCTGCGCGGGGCCATCGGCGTGGGGCTGGCACCCGGAGAGGCGGCGCCGATGCCGGCCGAGGGTGTGGCCGCCAATGTGCAGCTGGCCAGGCTCGACATCGATGCCTGGGAGGAACTGCTCAGCCCGCCGGCCCGCCCGCTGCCCGGTGCTGCGGCCCGTGGTACCGCACCGGGAGGCGTCACGCTGGCCAGCACCACGCAGGAGTACCTGCCGACGCGGGTGGCGCTGCGCGCCAGGGAGCTGTCGGCGCAGGGGCGCACCCTGCACAACGTGGTGGCCGGCGGCCAGCGCGACGGCCCGGTCTGGAAGGGCAACATCGACGCGGCCGAGCTCAGCGGCTTTGTCGAGTTCCGCGAGGGCGGCGGCGGCGATTCGGGCAACGGCCGGCTGTATGCCCGCCTGTCGCGGCTGAACATGCCGCAAAGCGATGCCAACCAGGTCGAGGCCCTGCTCGAAGAGCAGCCGGGTTCGCTGCCCGCGCTGGACATCGTGGTCGATGACTTCGAGCTGCGCGGGCGCAAGCTCGGCCGGGTGGAGATCGAGGCGCAGAACCGCGGCAGCGACACCACGCCGCGCGAATGGCGCCTGGCCAAGTTCAACATCACCTCTCCCGAAGGCAGCCTGGCGGCCAACGGCAACTGGGCGCAGCTCAACCAGGTGCGTGCCGCCGGGGGCGGCTCCGGCGAGCGCCGCACGGTGCTCAATTTCCGGCTCGACATCCGCGACTCGGGCGACCTGCTGGCGCGCTTTGCGATGCCGGGCGTGATCCGCCGCGGCAAGGGGCGCATGGAGGGGCAGGTGGCGTGGATGGGCGCGCCCTTCAGCCCCGACTACCGCTCCATGACGGGCCAGGTCAACGTGAACATCGAGGCCGGCCAGTTCCTCAAGGCCGACCCGGGCCTGGCCAAGCTGCTCAGCGTGCTCAGTCTGCAGTCGCTGCCGCGCCGCCTGACACTCGATTTTCGCGATGTTTTCAGCGAAGGCTTTGCGTTCGATTTCGTGCGCGGCGACCTGCGCATCGAGCAGGGCGTGGCCACCACCAACAACCTGCAGATGAAGGGGGTGAACGCGGCTGTGCTCATGGAAGGCAGCGCCGACATCGACCGCGAGACGCAGGACCTGCGCGTGGTGGTGGTGCCCGAGATCAATGCCATGACGGCCTCGCTGGTGGCCACCGCCATCAACCCGGTGATCGGCCTGGGCAGCTTCCTGGCCCAGGTGTTCCTGCGCGGCCCGCTGATCGAGGCGGCGACGCAGGAGTTCCGCATCGATGGTTCCTGGTCCGACCCGCGCGTGGTGCGCGTGCCCCGGCGCACGCGCCTGTCGGGCAATGCGGCGGACAACAGCCCCTCGCCCACCGCCAGTTCCCGAACCGGAGAGTCCTCATGAAAGTCGCTGCGCTGCAGATGGTTTCCGGCACCCACCTCGACGACAACCTGGCCGCCGCCCGTGACCTGCTGGAGCAGGCGGCGCGCGAGGGCGCCGAGCTGGCCGTGCTGCCCGAGTACTTCTGCATCATGGGCCGGCAGGACACGGACAAGCTGGCGCTCCAGGAGTCGCACGGCGAAGGACCGATCCAGGACTTTCTGGCGCGCGCGGCGCGCGAGCTCGGCCTGTGGATCGTGGGCGGCACCCTGCCGCTGCGCGGCAACGATGCCGTGCGCGTGCGCAACACCACGCTGGCCTTCAACCCCGAGGGCGCCTGCGTGGCGCGCTACGACAAGATCCATTTGTTCCACTTCGACAACGGCCAGGACCAGTTCCACGAGAGCCGGGTGATCGAGCCCGGCGACCAGGTCGTGCAGTTCGACCTGCGCTCGCGCGAAGGCGAGCTCTGGCGCGTGGGCCTGAGCGTCTGCTACGACCTGCGCTTTCCCGAGCTGTACCGCGCCCACGCCCAGGCCGGGGCCGACCTGCTGCTGGTGCCCAGCGCCTTCACCCACACCACCGGCCAGGCGCACTGGGAGGTGCTGCTGCGCGCCCGGGCCATCGAGAACCTGGCCTACGTGCTGGCCCCGGCCCAGGGCGGCGTGCACGAGAACGGCCGGCGCACCTGGGGCCACAGCATGCTGGTGGACCCCTGGGGTGAGGTTGCGGCGCTGCATGCAGAGGGCGCGGGCATCGCCGTGGGCACGCTGGCCAAGGCACGCCTGCGCGAGGTGCGCAGCCAGCTGCCTGCCCTGGGCCACCGCGTGCTGTGAGCAGGCCGCGCCGAACCCTCTGGCAACGCTGGCGTGGCGCGTGGCGGCGCTGGTCGCTGTGGACGCTGCTCGTGGCGCTGGTGGTGGCCATGCTGGTCACCGTGGTCTGGCTGGCCGGCCGCTACGAGGCCAGCCAGGTGCAAAGCCGGCTCGAGCGCGATACCGCCGACGCCGTCTCGGACGTGCGCGTGGCCCTCACGCGCAACCTGCAGAGCCTGCAGGCCCTGCACGCGGAAGACCCGGGGGTGCTGGCCTGGGAGGTGAATGCCTCCGAGTTGCTGCGCGGCCACCGCGAGTTGGTGCGTCTGGAATGGCGCGACACCGGCATGCGGCTGCGCTCGCAGGTGCAGACACCGTTTCGCCCCGTGTACTGGGACCGGGGAACGCGCGAGAGCGCGCACTCCGATGCCTCGCTGGCCTGCGCCAATGCGCGCCGGCTCAGCGGGCCGGCGTATTCCAGCAGCTACTTCCAGCCGCACGGCGACGGCCTCGGCTCGGAGATGATGGAGCTGTGCCTGCCCATCACCTCGGGCGGGCGCAGCACCGGTTTCCTGGTGGCCACCTATGCGCTCAACGCCATGCTCGAAGACCTGGTGGGGCACGGCCTCACGCGCAGCCAGGAGGCCTCTTTCACCGAAGCCGATGGCACGCGCCTGGCGGTGCTGGGCGCGGCGCGCCGCGGCTCGCGCATGTTCACGGCCACGCACCTGCTGGACCTGCCCGGTGCCACCCTGGTGCTGCGCATGGACACCTGGCACAGTGCGCCGAGCCTGTTCCCGAACGTGCTCACGGCGCTGGTCACGGCCATGTCCATCGCGCTGGTCACGGTGATGGTGGTGCTGGTGCGCGACAACCGCAGGCGCCTGCGCGCCGAGCGCGACCTGGGGGACGCGCTGGCCTTTCGCAAGGCGATGGAGGATTCGCTGGTCACCGGGCTGCGCGCGCGCGACCTGGAGGGGCGCATCACCTATGTCAACCCGGCCTTTTGCGACATGGTGGGCTTTGCACCCCAGGAGCTGCTGGGGCTGAGCGCGTCGGCCCCGTACTGGCCGCCCGAGCGCGTGGAGGAATACCAGCAGCGCCAGGCCATCCGCTTTGCGGGCTACATGCCGCCGCGCGAAGGCTTCGAGTCGGAGTTCATGCGCAAGGACGGCACGCGCTTTCCGGTGCTCATCATCGAGGCGCCGCTGATCAATGCCCAGGGGCTGCACACGGGCTGGATGAGCGCCTTCCTGGACATGAGCGAGCAGCGCCGCATCGAGGAGCTGTCGCGCGCCTCGCAGGAGCGCCTGCAGGCCACGGCGCGCCTGGCCACCGTGGGCGAGATGGCCTCGCTGCTCAGCCACGAGCTCAACCAGCCGCTGGCCGCGATATCGAGCTACGCCACCGGCTCCATGAACCTGCTGGAGGCGCCTGCCGGTGCGGGCGATGGACCTGCGCCCGAGAGCCTGCAGGATGTGCGCATGGCCATGCAGGCCATCGCGCGCCAGGCCGAGCGCGCAGGCAAGGTGATCAAGAGCGTGCACGACTTCGTGCGCCGGCGCGACCAGGCGCGCGAGGCCGTCACCGCGCAGCAACTGCTCGATGCCATCATGCCGCTGGTGAGCCTGCAGGCACGCAAGATCGGCGTTCGTGTCCATACCCTGGTGGAGCCGGACCTGCCGGCCGCGCTGTGCGACCGCACCATGGTCGAGCAGGTGCTGCTCAACCTGGCCCGCAATGCCATGCAGGCCATGGACGTGCCCGGCGTCTCCAAGCGCGTGCTGGAGATCCGCGCGCGCCGCGCCGCATCGAATGCGCACCAGGCCTGGATCGAATTTGCCGTGGCGGATCTGGGTGCCGGCATCGAAGCCGAGGTGGCCGAGCGCCTGTTCACCCCCTTCTTCACCACGCGGGCCGAGGGCATGGGCCTGGGCCTGAGCCTGTGCCGCACCGTCATCGAGCAGCATGGCGGTTTCCTCGGTTTTGCCCCCAACGAACCGCGTGGTACGGTATTCACCTTCACGCTGCCCGTTCACCAATCCCCTGCTTCTACTTCCTCCGCCTGATGGAACCAGTCTCCAATGCCACCGTGTACATCGTCGATGACGATGCCGGCGTGCGCGAAGCCCTGGCCTGGCTGCTGCGTTCGCGCCGCCTGCCCAGCGAGTCCTTCGACAGCGCCGAAGCCTTCGACGCCGCGCTGCGCGCGCGCCCGGCGCAGCGCCATCCGTGCTGTCTGCTGCTGGATGTGCGCATGCCGGGCATGAGCGGCCTGGCGCTGTTCGACCTGCTGATCGTGCGCGGCGATCTGGCGACCATGCCGGTGATCTTTCTCACTGGCCATGCCGATGTGCCCACGGCCGTCGATGCGGTCAAGCGCGGCGCCTTCGACTTCTGCGAAAAGCCGTTTTCCGACAATGTGCTGGTGGACCGCATCGAGCAGGCGCTGGCGCAATCGGCCGCCCGCCTGGCCACCCTGCGCGAGCGCAGCGACCTGCAGGTGCGCCTGGCCGACCTGACCGAGCGTGAGCGCGACGTGATGGACCTGGTGGTGGCGGGCCTGCCCAACAAGCTCATTGCCGACCAGCTCGACATCAGCGTGCGCACGGTGGAAGTGCACCGCGCGCGGGTGTTCGACAAGATGCAGGTGAAGTCGGCCGTGGAGCTGGCCAACCTGCTGCGCCCGGGACACTGATCCTGGCGTTCAGTCCTTGCCTGCTGGTGTGCTGGGGTCCTTGCCTTCCTCGGATTCCGGGGCCTTGAGTTCGCCACCCCGGCGCCCGGAAAACATGGTCCACCAGACGATGGCCACCAGCACCACCAGCGCCAGCAGCGCTTCAAGCAAAATCAGCCCCATGAAATTGACACTCCTGCGCCTTGTGATGACGGCGCTGATTGTAGGAACGCTGGCCGCCTGCGCCACCCGGCCCGCCCCCACAAGCCCCTCGTCCCCTGGGGCCATCTTCCCTGCGCCGGTGCCGGGCGCCGTGGTCGTGCCTGGTGACAACGGCCCGCTGCCGCCGGCCATGGCCCAGCCCAAGAGCCGCTGGATCCCGGTGCGCTGGGCCGAGCTTCCGGGTTTCGCCAACGACGCGCCGCACGAGGCCTGGAACGCCTGGATCAAGAGCTGTGAGCGCCCTGCCCCGCAATTCGTGCAACTGTGCGGCGAGGTGCGCCAGCTGAGCATTGCCACCGCCGAGGAGCAGCGCGCCTGGATGGTGGCGCGCCTGCAGCCCTACCGCGTGGAGTCGGCCGACGGCAATCCCGAGGGCCTGCTCACCGCCTATTACGAGCCCATGATCGACGCCGCGCGCCAGCCCGGCAATGGCTACACCGTGCCGGTCTACCGCCTGCCTGCGGGATTCGGTGCGCGCAAGCCCTGGTACACGCGCCAGCAGATCGACACCCTGCCCGAGGCGCAGGCCGCGCTGCAGGGGCGGGCCATTGCCTGGCTGCGCGATCCGGTGGAGTCGATGGTGCTTCACATCCAGGGCTCGGGCCGCCTGCGCGTGGCCGAGCCCGATGGATCGGTGAGCCTGGTGCGCGTGGCCTATGCGGGTACCAACGATCAGCCCTACCAGAGCGTGGGCCGCTGGCTGCTGGACCAGGGTGCCACGCGCGACGCCACCTGGCCCGGCATCCGCGCCTGGCTGGCGCAGAACCCGCAGCGCACCAACGAGCTGCTGTGGGCCAACCCGCGCTATGTGTTCTTCCGCGAGGAGCCGCTCGACGCCATGGAGGCCGGCTTCGGCCCCAAGGGTGCCCAGGGTGTAGCGCTCACGCCGGGCCGTTCCATCGCCGTGGACCGCCAGAGCATTCCCTATGGCACGCCGGTCTGGCTGGCCTCCACCGGACCGCAGGTGCAGCTCAACCGCCTGGTGCTGGCGCAGGACACGGGCAGCGCGATCCTGGGTGCCGTGCGGGCCGACTATTTCACCGGCTGGGGCCAGGAGGCGGGCGACATCGCTGGCCGGCTCAAGCAGGGCCTGCGCCTGTGGGTGCTCTGGCCACGGTAGTAAGCACCCCCTGAGTCGCTTCGCGCCTTCACCCCTCTCTCGACTCGCTGCGCGACTCGGGAGGGGGACGCCCCCGGTGCGGCGGGGCGGCCCTTGCACGGGGGCACTGGTGTAGGCAGCGTGCCAGTTTTTACGTTCGTGGGCTGGCTCAGCGCTCGACCACGAAGCGGGACACCACGGGCGGTGCGTCGCCGATGTGGAAGGCCAGCTTGCGCTCGCGCAGGGCGACGTCGGAGGCGGTGACGCGGTCGAAGCGGCGCAGGTGTTCGGTCCAGGACTCGTCCTCGATCTGCTCCACGTAGCGCGCCGGGTCGGCGATGTCGTGGCGCAGCTGCCAGGACAGGGCACCCTGGCGCAGGCGGCTGCGCCGGCTCTCCTGCATGAGCTCGCGGAAGTCGGCAGCGCGTGCGGGGTCGATGGTGTACTCGATGGTGGCGACCACGTGGCCGCGTTCCGGTGGGGTGGGGGCCACGGGCACCTTGAAGGCTTGCGAGGGGCTCAGGTCCTCTTCCATGTTGCGGTCGGCCACCAGGCGCTGCACCAGCGCCATGGCGGTGCACCCGGTCACGGCCGCGATGCCCAGGCTCAGGTGCACGCTGGTGAACGTGGCCACCTGGCCCCACACGGCGGCGCCCAGGGCCGTGGAGCCCATGATGGCCATCTGGAAGATGGACATGCCGCGCGCGCGCACCCAGTTGGGCAGCGCCAGCTGGGCCGAGACGCTGAGCGTGTTGGCCGTGGTGATCCAGGCCATGCCGCCCACCACCATGGCCGGCACGGCCACGTAGACATTGGGCGCAATGGCCATGACGCCCGTGGCCGCCGCCTGCAGCAGGGTGCCGCGCAGCACCAGCACGTCGCGCGGCATGGCCTGGCGCAGTCGCGGCAGCAACATGGCGGCCGCAATGGCGCCTGCGCCCATGGACGCCAGCAGCAGCGTGAAGGTGCCGGCGCCGCCGCCCTCCAGGCCCTTGGCCAGCAGGGGCAGCATGGCCAGCAGGGCCGTGGCATGGAAGAAGAACACCGAGATGCGCCACAACACGGCACGCAGGCGCGGCGACTGGCGCACGAACTGCAGGCCCACACGCATGGCGCTGCCCAGGCGTTCGCGCCCCAGGGGGCTGGGCACGTGGGTGCGCTTCCAGCGCATGATCACCAGGCCCGAGCCCACCGACAGCACGGCGTTGAGCACGAAGACCCAGGCGCTGCCGGCACTGGCGATGATGGCGCCGGCCAGCAGCGGGCCGATGATGCGCGAGGCGTTCATGGCCACGCCGTTGAGCGCCAGGGCCGCGGGCAATTGGGGCCGGCTCACCAGTTCGGGCACGATGGCGGCGAACACCGGCCAGCGCATGGCCAGCCCGATGCCATTGGCAAAGGTCAGGGCCAGCAGCAGCGGGGCCGTCATGCCGCCGGCCAGGATGGCTGCGCACAGGACCAGCGCCACGGCAGCCACCCAGAACTGCGTGGCCATGAAGTAGCGCCGCCGGTCCAGGATGTCGGCAAGCGCCCCGCTGGGCAGGCCGAGCAGGAACACCGGCAGGGTGGAGGCGGACTGCACCAGCGCCACCAGCATGGGCGAGGTGGTGAGCGAGGTCATCAGCCAGGCGGCCGCCACGTCGTTCATCCACATGCAGGTATTGGCCGCCATCCAGGTCAGCCAGAGCATGCGGAATACCGGCACCGACAGGGGGGCCAGCGGTGACAGCGATGCCTGCGGATCGGGCGTTGGCCCTGCGGGGGGCGCTGTGTCCTCCAGGCTTCCCTGCGCGGCCCCAGTCCCCTCGGCCGGTGATGAGGTGGGTGCGGATTCGGGTGCGACGCTGCGCGTGCTTTCGTGGGACGGCAATGGTGGCATGTCTGCACATTGTGCGACGGTTGGAGTGGCCGTGGTGGGGCAGCGCCAAATAGCCGACTGCAGGCCTGTCCCTTCCCCCTTCAGACCGCGTCGGTGGGCTCAGCCAGTGCGTGCTGGTCCGCCCGCCTTGTCTGCCTCAGCAGCAGCCAGGCCATGAGCGCCAGCGCCCCCACGCCCGCCAGCAGCACGCCCCACAGCACGGCACTGCGCGTGGAGATGCCGCCGCTGGCGACCGCAGCAGGCACCAGCGCGCCGTCTTTGGGCTTGCCACCGGTGATGTCGGCCCGGGCTGCATCGGCCAGCGCCATGGGCAACTGGTTCTCCTGTGCGGGCTGGTAGCCCGGCACCAGGCTGGCCATGGGCAGGAAGGCACTGGTCGCGGCGCTGGCGCCGGGCAGCCCGGCAGCCAGTGTGAAGGGCCCTTGCCCGCTGGCCAGGAACACCAGTTGCGCGGGCTCGAACTGCAGCGCCATCTCGGGCGTGGCGGCAAAGCCGGGGGTCTTGGGGTCGGCTTCGACCTTGATCTCGCGCACCGAGGCGCCGCCCAGTTCGACGGGGCCGCTGGCCTGCTCCTTGCCTCCCACGGTCATCTTGTAGACCACCGCGCTCGCCAGCAGCGACCAAGGCTGCTCGCGGTGGTTGCGGCCCAGCACGCGCACCGGGATCAACACATTGCTGCCGGGCGGCTTGATCTGGAGCGCGGCGACTGGCGTGGCAAACGGCAGCGCAAACACCAGATCATGCGGGTTGTTGCCCAGTGGCGGCACCGCCATGCCGGCGCTGACGCGCTCGCGCGGGCCTGTGTTGGTGGCGGTAGCCAGCCTGACGCCGCGCAAGGTCACGGCAGCGTCACCCCAGGTCACGCGCAGGTAGTGGTCTTTGAGGCCGGCGCGCTGCAGGTCGATCTGCTCGCTGCCCAGGCGACCTGGTGCCGTGGGTGCCATTGCAGCGTCGGCACGGTACAGCACGGTCTCGGCCAGTGGGTGCCAGTGCTTGAGGTCCTTGCTGGCCTGCACCTGGAACGTCACGGGTTGGCCTGCTGGCAGATCCGCGTCCAGGGCCATGCGGGCCACGGGCAACTGCACATTTCGCGCGTCAAGCAACGCGCCCTGCACGGTTTGTGGGGCTGCAGGACCTGCTGCGCCGGCCCTGTCGACCTGCACCACCACGCGCTGGCCCTGGCGCTCCTCGATGCGCAGCGACAAGCCTTCCAGCCCTGCCGTCCCCGCGCCCGCAGCGGCCAGGATGGGATATGCGGGCAAGGTCACCGACTCTTCTGGGGTGCTGGCCGCCGCCACACCGGCCAGTGCCATGGGCACGGGCTGGCCCAGGCCGTTGAAAAGGCGCAGGTCGGCATAGCCCGGGCTTTGCAGGCGCACCAGCACCTCGGCGGGCAGCAGGATGCGCTGCAGCGGCGCATCGGCCGCGAGCGTCACGGGAACGCGAATGGCATAGGCCGCAGGGTTGTTGGCGTCGGTCACCGCGTGGGCCGCACCGGCACACAGGGACAGGGCGGCAGCGGCCAGCGCCAGGTTCAGAGCGACAGCAGGCTTCATGGAAAAGTCTCTTGGTGCGATGGCGCCAGCAGTGGGGCAGCAGGCTCCGCGCGGGAAACCGCCTTGGGCGGCAAGGGCGCGAAGTAGCCCACCACCAGCATGAGCACACCCACGGCGATGAAGGCAATGATGCGTTCGGCACCGCCGGCATTGGACAAATCGATCAGCAGCAGCTTGACCACCACCGCGCCCAGCAGGCCCGCGCCCACCAGCCACAGCGGCCGCTGCACGCGCCGGTGCGCCAGCACCATCATGCTGAGCGCCAGCAAGGTCCACAGGATGGCGTAACCAGTCTGCACCACGAAGCTGTCGAACAGCGCCGACGCATCCCAGCGCACGCCGAAGAAGTGGTGGGCCACACGCAACCACACGGTGTTGATGACGATGAACGCCAGTAGCGCCAACGCCTGCAGCGCATGGCGCCCGGTGACCCAGCCCGAGCGGGCCGGGAGCGGCAGCGCCGAAAGCAGTGCCCGCCGCCAGAACAACAGGCCGCCCAACGCGAGCGCGAGCGTCAGGTCGGTGGGGTTGAGCAGTGGAATGTAGGGCAGCGGCGTGGTGTGGCCCGACGAATGCACTGCCGCCAACAGCGCGCCCCAGAACACCATCACCGCCAGGGGCGCGGCCGCCAGCCAGTAGTAGGCCTCGGCATGCGGGTTGAGCGGCCAAGGCAGCGCCGCACGCGGCGCCAGCCGGTTGCCACGACCCGCCCACAGCGCCAGCAGCATCAACACCGCAATGCCGCTGACCAGCAGGACCACACTGGCCCAGGAGGTACGCCACAGCTCGGCCTTGTCGATGCCGGACCACAGGCAGTCGGCCAGCAGCAAGGTCACCAGCCACACGGTGGCGGCATGGAACCAGCCAGCGAAGGAGGTGGGAGCACCCGGCTTGCCATCCACATCGGCCGCCACCTGCAGGCGGTCTGTCTGCCTGAGCATCCACACATGCAGCGCCAGCACGATGGGCCACACGGCCCAGGCGGGGGTTGCGAGCACGCGGTAGCCGTCGGCCACCTGCACGACCAAGCCCAGCGCCAGCATCGCAATGGTGCCGCGCGCCGGCCAGGTCGCCACTGCCCAGCGCGTGCGAAGGCCGAGCACCATCGACAGCGCGGCGCTGAGCACGACGGCCAGCATGGCCAGCAGTTCGGTCACCTGTTCGGAGAACACCGACATGGGCCACTGGCCCGCTTCCAGGCCGGGCACACGTCGCGTGATTTCCAGGAGCCAGGCCAGGCACCAGAACACAAAGCCGTAGAGATAGGCCGGATTGGACAGCCGTGCCTCAACACCCGCATAACCCCGCGCCCAGGCCGAGCCACTGTGCGGCAGCGGCTGGCGCAGCCACCAGGCCAGCAGCAGCGAGGGCAGCGCGATCAGCAACGCGCCCAGGAAGGCAGGGTTGACCAGCGGCAGCGGCGAGATGCTGGAGGTGCTGCCCAGGAAAGCCAGCATGGCCACGACCTGCAGCACAAGCCCGAATGCGCGCGGCATCCAGCGGGCCTGGCGCATGCCGACCCAGAAAGCGCCTGCGCCTTCGAGCGCCCAGACCGCCGATGTCCATTGGGCGTCCAGCGCCAGTGGCACGGCCAGTGTGGCAAAGCCCACGCCAACGGCAATGAAACATTCGACGAGCAGGCGCCAGCTGGCCAGCGCGCGGCGCGCCAACACGGTCGCAGTTGCCAGGTACAGCGCGGCAAAGGCCGTTGCGGAGAAGGCGGCGCCCAGCTCAAAAGGCTGTACCAGCCCGGCCTGCAGACCAAAGCCCACCAGCGGCGTGCCGAAGACCAGCATGGTGTCGACGGCATTGCCCAGACTGGTGGGCGTGTTGCGGGCATAGAGGATGGCAGCACAAAGGTAGATCAGCACAAAGCCCGCAAGGAAGGGCTGCGTGCTGGCGTAGTTCTCGGGCTGGTACTTGAGCGCACCCCATGCCGAGGCGACGCCAAAGGTGGCGACAAAGCCCACCACGTTGAGCATGCGCCAGGAGCGCTTGTGGGCAATGAAGAGAATGGCCAGGTTCAGCAGGGTGTAGTAGCTGAACAGGCCCACATGACTGCCCTGGCCCGTGGACAGCAGGATGGGTGCGGCAAAGCCACCTGCAAACGCCGCCACGGCAAGCGCGCGCGAGTCCTGCAGCAGCGCCAGCGCGCAACTGGCCGCGCAGACCGCGATCATCAGACCGAACGCATGGAGCGGTGGCAGCAGCCCGTAGAGCCGGAAGGCGGCGAACACGGTGAGGTACATGACTGCCACGCCACCGCCCTGCAGGGCCAGCGCAAAAGCGGGCTTGTCAGCGCGCTTGCGGAAGCCCACCACCAGCAGCGCAATGCCCACCGCCGCGACCGCGGCCAGGCGGAATTCGACCGGCAACAGCCCGGCCGAAGCGGCATACCGCGCAAGGAAGGACAGGCCAATGAACAAAATCACCAGGCCTGCCCGCACGATGGTGTTGCCGCCCAGTAGCCAGTTCCTGGCGGCAAGCACGGCCTGGCCCAAGGCGTTGGGTGGGGCGGGCTGGCGAGGTACATCGGGGCGGGGAGGCACCGGAGCCGAGTTTGCGGCCGAGGTCTGGACGGGCGGCAGGTCTTGCGGCGTGGGTTCGCCAGTCCAGAACGGATCGTCCGCGTCCGGGCGTTCGTCCCGGGTCACCGGCGGTGGGGGTGTGGGCGAGGCCACCTGTGCCCGGTCTTCGGCGGTGGGCGCCGCGTGTGCCGCCGCAGCCGGCGGGGCAACAGCCTTCACGGCCTTCGCCTGCAACTCGGTACGGATGGCGGAGCGCACCGCCCAGCGCAGCGACAGCCCGGCAAAAAACCCCAGGATGGCGCCGACAAACGGTCCGAAGTCGCCATGGCCGCCAAACCACGAACCCAGCACCGCGCCCCAAAAAATGCCCCAGATGATCATGCCGCTCGCTCCCTCTTTGGGACTTCCTTCGACAGGCCGCCTGCCTGTACGAAAGAAGCCATCGTATTTTTAGCCCAGCCGGCCAACGCGCAACCGCCTGAGCATTGCGCCCCGGTCGTGGCGCGGGTGCGCGCGGCAGCTGGGTGGTTGCGCGGTGGTTGTGCTGTGGTGTCGCAGGCTTTGGACAGGTTCTTATACAGCACACCCTGTGGTGAATCCGCGCTCGAACGCCTTGTTACCTTGCAGGGGATCGGCCATCGGGGCATCGCCCAGCCCCGTGCGCAGCGGCGTGTCCGCGCCGATATCCGGCCGAAAATTGGCCATGGCGCATGTCCATCAAGCGCAAGTTGCTACAAAATAAGTAGCATCCTCATCTCGTCCGGGCGAGGTGCGTGAGCGGCAGCGCCCCGCTGGCCTTGACCTCGCCGAGCGAGAAGCTGGTGTGCATGTCTTTCACATTCGGCAGGTTGAGCAGCACGTTGCGCGCGAACTGCGAAAAGCTCTCCAGGTCGCGCGCCACCACCTGCAGCTCGAACGTGCCCGTGCCGCTGATGTAGTGGCAGGCCACGACCTCGGGGATCTGGGCGATCGCATCTTCCATCTCGCGCGTGAGGTTGCCGGTGCTGCGGTCCGCATCGAGCCGCACAAAGGCCAGCACCCCCAGGCCGATCTTGTTGCGGTCGATCTCGGCGCGGTAGCCCTTGATGAAGCCTTCTTCCTCCAGCGCACGCACGCGGCGCCAGCACGGCGCAGCCGACAGGCCCACGCGCTGGGCCAGCTCGGCATTGGTCAGCCGGGCATCGGTTTGCAGCTCGTTGAGGATGGCAATGTCGAATTTGTCGAGAGTGTTCACAAAGTGGCCGGATAAAGAAAGATCCTTTCTCAGAATAGCCTAAACACAGCACACAACGCAAAGACATATCAGCGACGCGGGCATACACTTGTCTTCACACTGGAGGTGCCGCCCTAAACGGATGGCAGCGCGGTGCCCCACCGTCCCCACAAGGGACGCACCCCCACAAGAAGCCAATGGAGACATAGCCATGAATGCCCCCCTGCCCGAGCACATCCGCAAGGCCCTAGAGACGGTCACTCTGGACGACAAATACGCCTTGGACCATGGCAGGGCGTTCATGAGCGGGGTGCAGGCCCTCGTCCGCCTGCCCATGCTGCAGCGCCAGCGCGATGCGATGGAGGGGCTCAACACGGCCGGCTTCATCAGCGGCTACCGCGGCTCGCCGCTCGGTACCTACGACCAGTCCCTGTGGGCGGCCAAGAAGCACCTGGAGGCCAACAACATCGTCTTCCAGCCCGGCGTGAACGAGGAACTGGGCGCCACGGCGGTCTGGGGCACGCAGCAGCTCGACCTGTACCCCCAGTCCAAGAAGTTCGACGGGGTCTTTGGCATCTGGTACGGCAAGGGCCCGGGTGTGGACCGCTGCTCGGATGTGTTCAAGCACGCCAACATGGCCGGCACGGCCAAGCACGGCGGCGTGATCGCCATCGCCGGTGACGACCACATCAGCAAGAGCAGCACGGCCGCGCACCAGAGCGACCACATCTTCAAGGCCTGCGGCACGCCGGTGTTCTTCCCGAGCAGCGTGCAGGAGATCCTGGACATGGGCCTGCACGCCTTTGCGATGAGCCGCTTCTCGGGCGTGTGGTCCGGCATGAAGACCATCCAGGAGGTGGTCGAGTCCTCGAGCAGTATCTCGGTGGACCCCGACCGCGTGAAAATCGTGATGCCCGAGGACTTCGCGATGCCGCCGGGCGGTCTGCACATCCGCTGGCCCGATGCGCCGCTGGAGCAGGAAGCGCGCCTCATGGACTACAAGTGGTATGCGGCCCTGGCCTACATCCGCGCCAACAGGCTCAACTACAACGTCATCGAAGGCCCGAACGACCGCTTCGGCATCATCGCCAGCGGCAAGGCCTACAACGACACGCGCCAGGCCCTGGTGGACCTGGGCCTGGACGACGACACCTGCCGACAGCTCGGCATCCGCGTGCACAAGGTCAACGTGGTGTGGCCGCTTGAAGCCACCATCACGCGCGATTTCGCCCAGGGCCTGCAGGAGATCCTGGTGGTCGAGGAAAAGCGCCAGGTCATCGAGTACCAGCTCAAGGAAGAACTGTACAACTGGCGTTCGGACGTGCGCCCCCACGTGCTGGGCAAGTTCGACGAGCCCGAGGGCGATGCGACGGGCGGCGAATGGTCCATGCCCAACCCCAGCCAGAACTGGCTGCTGCGCGCCAAGGCCGACCTGACGCCGGCCATCATCGCCAAGGCCATCGCCAAACGCCTCAAGAAGATGGGGGTGTCGAGCGACATCATCGCCCGCATGGATGCGCGCATTGCCGTCATCGAGGCGAGCGAGCGCGGCATGGCCGAGCTCAAGGTGGAAACCGGCGAGCGCGCACCCTGGTTCTGCAGCGGCTGCCCGCACAACACCAGCACCCGCGTGCCCGAGGGCTCGCGCGCCGTGGCCGGCATCGGTTGCCACTACATGGCCAACTGGATGCCCGACCGCAACACCTCCACCTTCACGCAGATGGGCGGCGAGGGCGTGACCTGGGTGGGCCAGGCCCCGTTCACCACCGACCAGCACGTGTTCGCCAATCTGGGCGACGGCACCTACTTCCACAGCGGCCTGCTGGCCATCCGCCAGAGCATCGCTGCGGGCACCAACATCACCTACAAGGTGCTCTACAACGACGCCGTGGCCATGACCGGCGGCCAGCAGGTGGGCGAGCGGCCCGAGGGCCACTCGGTGCTGCAGATCATGAACAGCCTCAAGTCCGAGGGCGTGGTCAAGCTCATCATCGTCACCGACGAGCCGCAGAAGTACGACGGCGTGGCGCTGGCCGAGGGCGTGACGGTGCACCACCGCGACGAGCTCGACGCGCTGCAGCGCCAGTTCCGCGAGATCAAGGGCTGCACGGTCATCATCTACGACCAGACCTGCGCCACCGAAAAGCGCCGCCGCAGGAAGCGCGGCACCCTGGCCACGCCGGACAAGACCGTAGTCATCAACGACCTGGTGTGCGAGGGCTGCGGCGACTGCTCGACCAAGTCCAACTGCCTGAGCGTGGAACCGGTGGAAACCGAGTTCGGCCGCAAGCGCCGCATCAACCAGAGCACCTGCAACAAGGACTATTCCTGCGTCAACGGTTTCTGCCCGAGCTTCGTCACGGTGGAAGGCGGCAAGCTCAAGAAGCCCAAGAAGGAAAAGAAGGGCGACCTGGCCAGCCTGCCGGCCATCCCCGATCCCGTGCTGCCCGTGGCCGAAGCGGCCTGGGGCATCGTGGTCGGCGGTGTGGGCGGTACCGGGGTGATCACCATCGGCTCGCTGCTGGGCATGGCGGCGCACCTCGATGGCAAGGGCGTCATCACCCAGGACGCCGGGGGCCTGGCGCAAAAGGGCGGCGCCACCTGGAGCCACATCCAGATCGCCAACCGGCCCGAGGCCATCTACACCACCAAGGTCGACACGGCCAAGGCGGACCTGGTGATCGGCTGCGACTCCATCGTGGCGGCGCACAAGTACACCCTGGCCGTGATGCAGCCGGGCCGCACCTTCGTGGCGCTCAACACCCATGGCACGCCCACGGCGGCCTTCGTGACCAACCCCAACTGGCAGTTCCCCGGTGCCAACTGCGACAGCGCCATTGCGGCGGCCGTGGGGGCCGGTGGTGTGGGCAGCTTCGATGCGGAGCAGGTAGCCACCCAGTTGCTGGGCGACAGCATCTACACCAACCCGCTGATGCTGGGCTACGCCTGGCAAAAGGGCCGCGTGCCGCTGACCTACGCCTCGCTGATGCGCGCCATGGAGCTCAACGGCGTGCAGGTGGACAACAACAAGGCCGCCTTCGAGTGGGGCCGCCGCTGCGCCCACGACCTCAAGGCCGTGCAGTCCCTGTTCCAGGCCGCGCAGGTGATCGAGTTCGTCAAGAAGCCGTCGATCACGGAGATGCTCTCCAAGCGCGTGGACTTCCTCACGGACTACCAGAACGCCGCCTACGCCGCCGAGTACACGGCCTTCGTCGAGAAGGTGCGTGCCGCCGAAGGCCAGCTCGGCACCGGTACCCGCCTGTCGGAGGCCGTGGCCCGCTACCTGTTCAAGCTCATGGCCTACAAGGACGAGTACGAGGTGGCGCGCCTGCACACCGACCGGGCCTTCACGGACAAGATCGCCAACATGTTCGAAGGCGACTACAAGCTGGTGCACCACCTCGCGCCGCCCATCACGGCCAAGAAGAACGAGCGCGGCGAACTGGTCAAGCAGCCCTTCGGCCCCTGGATGCGCAGCGCCTTCGGCGTGCTGGCCAAGCTCAAGGGCCTGCGCGGCACCGCTTTCGATCCGTTCGGCCGCACCGAGGAGCGCCGCATGGAGCGCGCGCTGATCGTGGAGTACCGCGCCTGCATCGAGGAGCTGCTCAAGGGCCTGACGGCCGACAACCTGGCCTTGGCCGTGGAGATCGCACGCATTCCCGAAGACATCCGCGGCTACGGCCATGTGAAGGAGCGCCACCTGGCTGCGGCCCGCCCCAAGTGGGATGGCCTGATGGCCCAATGGCGCCGGGGCGGTGCGGTGCCGGTCGAGCGCCAGGCCGCTTGAAGTCCGGCGGCCTGGCCGCATCTTGACCGGAGAGCCCGCGCTTGCGCGGGCTTTTTGCTATCAGGGGTGTAGCGCTCTGCCCACTGCAGGCCTGCCGGAAACGGCATTCTGTGGAGGGCAACAAACACCCGCTGCCACCTTGGGTCATACCCCTTGGGCGCGTGGCGGGGGCCCGCATACAATGTCCTGTTCCGCCCAGTGAGCGCACAAGTGCTGTCTGCAGGCGGTTTTCAGTGTGTTTTGACCATCCGTTGTGGAGTTCCGTCCGTGTTTATTTCTTCTGCTTTTGCCCAGACCGCTCCCGCCGCTGCCGCGGGCGGTGGCGACATGATGTCCTCGCTCACCGGCATGCTGCCCCTGGTGCTCATGTTCGTGGTGCTGTACTTCGTCATGATCCGCCCCCAGATGAAGCGCCAGAAGGAGCACCGCGCCATGATCGATGCCATCGCCAAGGGCGATGAAGTGGCCACGGCGGGTGGCATCGTGGGCAAGGTCACGCGCCTGTCCGAAGGCTTCCTGCACCTGGAAATCGCCAATGGCGTGGAAATCCAGCTGCAACGCAGCGCCGTGGTGCAGGTCCTGCCCAAGGGCTCGGTCAAGTAAGGCCGCAAAGCCCCCTGTGTCCGGGGCGCCCCGGCCCGAAAGGGCGGCGCCCCCTGAAGCTTTCCAAGAGGCAAGAGCGCGATCATGAACCGATATCCGGTGTGGAAGTACGCGATCCTGGTGATCGTGCTGCTGGTGGGGACCCTGTACACCCTGCCCAATTTCTTCGGCGAGGCGCCTGCGGTGCAGGTCTCTGCCGTCAAGTCTTCCGTGAAAGTGGACACCGCTGTGCTGCAGCGGGTGGAAGAGGCGCTCAAGGCGGCCAGCATCACGCCCGTGTCCGTGAGCCTGGAGGGCAACTCGGTGCGCGCGCAGCTCGACTCGGTGGACACCCAGGGCAAGGCCAAGGATGCGATCCAGAAGGTTCTGGTTCCCAATGAGTCCGATGCCTCCTACGTGGTGGCGCTCAACATGTTCTCGCTGTCGCCCAAGTGGCTGACCTCGATCCATGCCATGCCCATGTACCTGGGGCTGGACCTGCGCGGTGGCGTGCACTTCATGCTGCAGGTGGACATGCAGGCCGCGCTGACCAAGAAGGCCGAGTCCTATGCCGGCGACCTGCGCACCCTGCTGCGCGACAAGAACATCCGCCATGGCGGCATCAGCCGCGATGGCCAGGCCGTGGAGGTGCGCCTGCGCGACGAGGCCACGCTCACGGCGGCGCGCAACCTGGTCAGCGACCAGTTCCCCGACCTGGTGGCCACCAGCGTGCCCGATGGCAGCGAGTTCAAGCTGCGCGCCACCATCAAGCCCGAGGCCACGCGCCGCGTGCAGGAGCAGGCGCTCAAGCAGAACATGGTGACCCTGCACAACCGGATCAACGAGCTGGGCGTGGCCGAGCCCGTGATCCAGCAGCAGGGGCTTGACCGCATCGTCGTGCAGTTGCCGGGCGTGCAGGACACGGCCAAGGCCAAGGACATCCTGGGCCGCACCGCCACGCTGGAAGTGCGCATGGTCGACGAGGGCACCGAAGCCCGCGCGGCAGAATCGGGCCGCGGCCCGGTGCCGTTCGGTTCGGAGCGCTATCCTGATCGCGGCGGCCAGTCCATCGTGGTCAAGAAGCAGGTCATCCTGACCGGCGAGAACCTGACCGATGCCCAGCCGGGCTTCGACGGCCAGACCCAGGAGCCCACCGTGAACCTCACGCTGGACGCCAAGGGCTCGCGCATCTTCCGCGACGTCACGCGCGAGAACATCAACAAGCGCATGGCCATCGTGCTCTTCGAAAAGGGCAAGGGCGAAGTGGTCACGGCCCCCGTGATCCGCAGCGAAATCGGTGGCGGCCGGGTGCAGATCTCGGGCCGCATGACCACGGCCGAGGCCAATGACACGGCGCTGCTGCTGCGCGCCGGCTCGCTGGCCGCACCGATGGAGATCATCGAGGAATACACCATCGGCCCGAGCCTGGGTGCCGACAACATCGAACGCGGCATCCACAGCGTGGTCTGGGGCCTGGTGGCCATCGCGGCCTTCATGTGCTTCTACTACATGCTGTTCGGCGTGTTCTCCAGCGTGGCGCTGGCCGTCAACGTGCTGCTGCTGATGGCGATCCTGTCCATGCTGCAGGCCACGCTCACGCTGCCCGGCATCGCCGCCATGGCACTGGCCATCGGCGTGGCGATCGACTCCAACGTGCTGATCAACGAGCGCATCCGCGAGGAACTGCGCGCCGGACTGTCGCCGCAGGCGGCGATCCATGCGGGCTACGAGCGCGCCTGGGCGACCATCCTGGACTCCAACGTGACCACGCTGATCGCGGGCCTGGCGCTGCTCGCCTTCGGCTCCGGCCCGGTGCGCGGCTTTGCGGTGGTGCACTGCATCGGCATCCTGACCAGCATGTTCTCGGCCGTGTTCTTCTCGCGCGGCCTGGTGAACCTGTGGTACGGGCGCAAAAAGAAGCTCAAGAGCGTATCGATCGGCCAGATCTGGAAGCCGGACGCCGATACCGCTGTGGCCAAAACGAACTAAGGGGCAACGGCCATGGAATTCTTCCGCATCAAAAAAGACATCCCCTTCATGAAGCACGCGTTGATCTTCAACGCGATCTCTTTCATCACCTTCGCGCTGGCCGTGTTCTTCCTGCTCACGCGCGGCTTGCACCTGTCGGTGGAGTTCACGGGCGGCACGGTCATGGAAGTGGCCTACAGCCAGCCTGCCGAGCTGTCCAAGGTGCGCGAGACGGTGTCGGCGCTGGGCTACCCGGATGTGCAGGTGCAGACCTTCGGCTCGGCGCGCGACGTGATGATCCGCCTGCCCGTGCAGAAGGACGTGACTTCCGCGCAACAGAGCGAACGCGTGCTGACGGCCCTCAAGGCTGCCGACGCAGACGTGACGCTTCGCCGCACCGAGTTCGTCGGACCGCAGGTGGGCGAGGAGCTGGTGCACGGCGGCCTGATGGCCCTGGGCATGGTGGTGCTGGGCATCGTGATCTACCTGGCCTTTCGCTTCGAGTGGAAGTTCGGGGTCGCGGCCATCATCGCCAACCTGCACGACGTGGTGATCATCCTGGGCTTCTTCGCGTTCTTCCAGTGGGAGTTCTCGCTCTCGGTGCTGGCGGCCGTGCTGGCCGTGCTGGGCTACTCGGTCAACGAATCGGTGGTGATCTTCGACCGGATCCGCGAGGCCTTCCGCAAGTACCGCAAGATGACGACGCACGAGGTGATCGACCACGCCATCACCAGCACCATGAGCCGGACCATCATCACCCACGCCTCCACCGAGGCGATGGTGCTGTCGATGTTCTTCTTCGGCGGGCCGAGCCTTCATTACTTTGCACTCGCGCTGACCATTGGTATCCTGTTCGGTATCTACTCGTCGGTGTTCGTGGCTGCGGCAATCGCCATGTGGCTGGGCGTCAAGCGTGAAGACCTGATCAAGACCACCACCAAAAAGGACGGCGATCCCAACGACCCCAACGCCGGGGCTACCGTTTGAACCGCTAATATTGGCGCATGCAAAATTCCCCTGCCCCCTCGCCGCAGCGCCGCCTGGCACGCCTGGCGCGCCAGCGGTTCGTCGAGGGGATCTGCGCAGGGATGGCGGAACTGGACAAGACCGTCGCTGACTTCCTGGGTGTGCTGATCGCGCAGACCGGCACGGCGCGCGAGATGCAGTCCCGCCGCGACACCTGGATGCTGTACCAGCAGCACCACGCCAAGTGGGTGTCGGCGACCAGCCAGGCATGGCAGGAAGCGCTGGCGCCGCACACCAGCGCGCGGCCGGGCCTGGCTGCGGCGGGCGGCAACAACCTGTCGTTCGAGCTGCTCAGCGACGACGTGGTGGAAAACAAGATCGTCGCTTCGCGCATGGCGCTGACCGTGGCCGAGCAGGCGGGCCAGCACTTCGATGCGGTGCGCCAGCGCACCCAGTCGCTCGAAGGGCAGGAGATCGACAGCAGCGACATCCTGCGCCCCGAAACCATCTGCCTGTTGCTGGTGCAGCAGTGGGTGGAAGCGGGGCTGCCGCGCACCGACCTGCTGACCGTGGTGGACCCGCTGCAGCGCGAGCTGGCGAACGTGCTGCAAAAGCAGTACCAGGCCACCAATACCTTCTATGTGGAACAGGGTGTGGCCGTACCCTCCGACCTGCGCTCGCGGGTAAAGCGCACGGGGGGCGGGGCCACCGGCGGCGGTGGAGTGGGTGGTGACACCGGTCCCGGCGGCCTGGCGTCGCAGGCGCTGGCCCAGTCGCGCGAAGCGATGATGGCAGCCGGCCGCCAGGCGGGCGGCCCGGCGGGCATGTACCCGCAGCAGATGCAGCCGGGTCCGCACATGCACGGGCAGCGCATGCCCCAGGGGCCGGGCTATCCCATGCCGCCGGGTGGCATGGGCATGGGCATGGGCTTTGCCACCGGCATGACACCGCTGATCCGCGCACGCCAGCGCGCCCAGGGCGTCATGGGCCAGCTGCGCCGCCTGCTCACCCAGCCCGCCACGGGCTTCGACATGGTCAAGGCACCGCCGGCCTCGGCGGCCCTGGCGCATGCCCTGTCGGCGCAGCGCGTGCAGGCCGATACCTATTACAGCGGCATTGCCACGCTCATGGAGGACTACAGCCCGGCGGCCGTGGTCCAGCTGGCCGGTGCCGTGCGCGAGCGCTCCACCGAGTTCAAGAACAAGGCCTCCACGGCCGGTGAAAAGGCGATCATCGAGGTCGTGGCCCTGATGTTCCAGAGCATCCTGGCCGAAGACCGCATCCCGCCTGCCGTGCGCGTGTGGTTTGCGCGCCTGCAGGTGCCGGTGCTGCGCGTGGCCCTGGCCGAGCCCGAGTTCTTCAGCAACCTGGACCACCCCGCGCGCCAGCTGATCGACCGCATGGGCGCCTGCGTGATGGGCTTCGACTCCACCAGCATCAACGGCAGCGCGCTCGAAGCCGAAATCCGCCGCGTGGTGCAGGTGATCGAGCAGTACCCCGAGACCGGCCGCCGCGTGTTCCAGCTGGTCTACGACGAGTTCGAGAAATTCCTGTCCAAGTTCCTCACCGAAAAGCAGTCCACCTCGCGCCTGGTCAGTGTGGCCCAGCAGGTCGAGCAGAAGGAAACCCTGGCGATCCAGTACACGATCGAGATGCGCACCATGCTCAAGGACATGCCGGTGCGCGACGAGATCCGTGAGTTCCTGTTCAAGACCTGGGCCGAGGTGCTGGCCCTGTCGGCCGTGCGCGATGGCGCCCAGCATGCCGACACCATCACCTTGAAGCGCACGGCGGCCGACCTGGTGTGGGCGGCCAGTGCCAAGCCCAACCGCAGCGACCGCGCGCAGGTGATCCAGAACCTGCCGGGGCTGCTGCAGCGCCTGCGCCAGGGCCTGGCGCTGATGGGCATCCACGATGCGCCGCAGGACGCCCTGATCAAGACGCTCACGGACACGCTGGCCGATGCCTTCCTGTCCAAAACCGCATCGATCCCGCAGGCCCACATCGATGCCATGGCCAAGCGCCTGGCCAACCTCGAGGACTTCATCAACGATGCGACGTTGGGCGACATGCCGCTCAATGCCGACAACATCGAGATGATGCTGGGCATCGATGCCTCGTCCATCCACGTCGTGGCCGACAACGGCGCGCCGGTGGACGAGGGCATGGTCGTCTGGGCACAGGAACTCAAGCCGGGCACCTGGTACACGCTGGACCACAACGGCGCATCGGCCCAGGTGCAGTACGCCTGGCACAGCCAGCGCAAGCAATTGCACCTGTTCGCCGCGGTGGACGGCAGCAGCTACCTGATCCAGCTGCGCCGCCTGGCGGCCTACCTGCAGGCGGGCCTGCTCGTCGCGCAGGACGAAGAAGGCATCACCACGCGCGCCACGCGCGACGCGCTGGCCAAGCTGGACGCCAATCCGGAGCGCCTGCTGGGCTGACCGGCGAATTGCGGCGCTGCCTTGGCCGGCGCCTGCGGTACACGCTATGCCGCGCCCATGCGCTGGAACAATCCTCCGGGCAGGCGCGCCACATTGCCGGAGAGTTCCAGTTCCAGCAACTGCACCTGCAGGCTGGCCGCATCCATGCCGGTGCGCGCCAGCAGGGCGTCCAGTCCCATGGGGTCGAATCCCAGGGCCTGCAGCAAGGGGCTGTCCTGCCGAGGGTGTCCGCGCCCAAGGCCTGGCGCACCCACAGCGCTCGCCGGGGCTGCGACCGCAGCGGGCAGGCGCAGTTCCTCCAGCACGTCCTGCGCCGACTCCACCAGCTTCGCACCCTGGCGGATGAGGGCATGGCATCCCCGGGACTGGGGCGAGTGGATGGAGCCCGGGATGGCGAACACCTCGCGGCCCTGTTCGGCCGCCAGCCGCGCGGTGATCAGCGAGCCCGACGCGAGGGCAGCCTCGACCACCAGCGTGCCCTGCGAGAGCCCCGAGATGATGCGGTTGCGTTTGGGGAAGTTGGGCGCCAGCGGTGGCGTGCCCAGCGGATACTCGCTCACCAGCAACCCCTGCCGGGCGATGCGGTGCGCCAGCGCCCGGTTGGCGGCCGGGTAGACCCGGTCCAGGCCGGTTCCAACCACCGCAATCGTCGCCGGATGGTCTTCGTCCAGGCCGGCACTTTCCAGTGCGCCCTCGTGGGCAGCGGCGTCCACGCCCAACGCCAGGCCCGAGACGATGGTGAGGCCGGCACCATGCAAGGATTTTGCGAACTGCCGGGCATGCTCCGCGCCCTGGGCCGTCGGGTTGCGGCTGCCCACCACGGCCAGGCAAGGCCGTTCGCCCAGCGGATGGGCGCACGCCAGGCTTGCTGCGGGACCCATCAGGTACAGCAGCAGCGGGGGATCATCGGTGTTCAAAAGGGCGCGCGGATAGCCGGCGTCGCCCAATGTCAGCAGCGTGCGGGCTGCAGTGCCCGGCTCGGGGGCATCCTGCAGCCATTCCCAGGTGGTTTCCACCAGGTCCGCCAAGGTCGGCGGGATGGCGCGCAAGGCCTTGGCCTGGGCCGGGGTCACGCACTCCAGCAAGGCCGCTTCCGATTGATCGAAGATGGCCTGCGGCAGGCCGAACCGGGCCAGCAGAAGGCGTGCGGCAGCATTGCCCACGCCACGCGACAGCGTCAGCCTGAGCCAGGCCTGCAACTCGTCGTGGTCCATGGACATGGCGTGGCCTGGGTGGCTTCAAGGGCCTGGCGCATCCCCCCGCATGCCGGGCACCATGCCGGCTGCAGGGCGGTGGATGCGCCGGCGAATCACTCCTGCGGGCTGACCAGCCGGTCGCCCACGCGCACGCCGGTGCGGATCTCCAGGATCAGTGCGTACGAGACCCGGTCGAAGGTGCGGAACACCATGGCCAGCCCATTGCTCTCGCTGGGCAGCTTGACCATCGGGAGTTTCGGGTCGGTCTTGTCCTTGATCACGTCGCCCTTGGTCAGCAGGCGCATCACATGGCCGGCCTCGATGCCATCACGGGTGCCCAGGTTGATGGCCACCACCTGGTTCTGGCCGGCCGAGCCTGCCGACGCGCCGGAGGCCGAGCTGCCATAGATGGAGACCACACGCGCCTCTGCGTCGTTCCGGGGCGCACGGGGTACATAGCTGATGAACTCGCGTGCGGGGGCGGGCAGCAGCCGGTCACCAGCACGAATCTCTTCCTTGGCCGCTGTCAGGTCCACCGTGGCGGGAACGTAATCGGTCTGGATGCCGCCCTTGCCGTTGGAGGATTTCTCGAAGCTCTCGCCGCGCACCAGTTCTGCCTTGCCCAGGTACTGGGCTTCGTATCCCAGGATCTCGCCTGTCATGGGATCCTTGAGCGCCACCGCATCGCGGAACACGCGGAACTGGCGGGGCTCGCCCGGCTCTATCGTCAGCGGCGTGGCGGCATCGCCGCGCACGTAGGCGCGGTCTCCGCTGGCCATCAGCACGCGCTCTTCCTGGGTGGCGATCACGCGCGGGGCGCGTTGCAGTACGCTGGCATCCACCACGATGGGCTCCACCAGGAACGGCTCGATCAGGTGCGGCTTGAGCGTCGGCAGTGCCGTGCTCGCCAGGCTGTCGCTGCGCGTGCTGGGAGAAACACGGACCGTGTCGGAAGAGCCGAGGCTGCCCGGGGCGGTGGTGCGCAGGCGCGCATAGCCACCGTCCTTGTCCAGGTACAGCGTCTGGCCAGGGAAGATCAGGTGCGGGTTGGGCAGGGCCTGCAGGTTCATGCCCCACAGCTCGGGCCAGCGCCAGGCGCTTTTGAGGTACAGCCCGGAGATGCCCCACAGGGTGTCTCCACGCTTGACCACGTACACGTCGGGCGCGTTGGGCGACAGATCGGCCACTGGAACGCCGCGCTGCGACACTTCCTGCGCTGTGGCGCGCTGCTGGCCGGAAATGGGGTGATTTTGCGCCTGGGCCGGTGCGACGAGCAAAGCGCCTGCGGCCACGGTCAGGGCGCCCAGGGCGGTTCGCCGCGCGCTGGTGAATGCCGTCATGTGTTTCCTTTTCTGATGCATTGTGAAACGCCCCCTCACTGGCGTCCGAACTGTGTTGCACATGCAAGCAGCCGGACGAATACGTTACAAACCTTCTTAGATTCTCTGCTCAAGCCCTTGATTCGGCAACGATTATTGAGTTGAGTATCTGCAGCTTGGGGCAAAAGTGGCGAAAATAGCGACATCTATTACCCGATTCCATGGCAATTCTCCCCATTCTCTGTTACCCGGACCCCCGGCTCCACAAGGTCGCCCGGCCGGTCGAGGCCGTGGATGAGCGCCTCAAGGCCCTGGTGTCCGACATGCTGGCCACCATGTACGACGCCAACGGCATCGGCCTGGCGGCCACCCAGGTCGACGTGCATGAGCGGCTGATCGTGATCGACGTGTCCGAGGGGCGCAACGAACCCCTGGTGCTGATCAACCCCGAAATCGTCTGGGCCAGTCCCGAGAAGCACGTCAACGACGAGGGCTGCCTCTCGGTGCCCGGCATCTACGATGGGGTCGAGCGCCACGACGCGGTGCATGTGAAGGCGCTCGATGCCGACGGTCAGTCGCGCACCATCGAGGCCGAGGGCCTGCTGGCGGTCTGTATCCAGCACGAGATGGACCACCTGCTGGGCAAGGTGTTCGTGGAATACCTTTCACCCCTGAAGCGCAACCGCATCAAGACCAAGATGGTCAAGCAGCAGCGGGAGAGCCGCTGATGGCCGTGGTGGCGCCCCGCGTGCTGCGCGGTGCCGCTGTGCTGGCACTGGTGGCAGGGCTCGCGGGCTGTGCCGTGCCCTCGCGCGAGCCGCTGGGCACCCCGCGTGCCCAGGTGCTGGCGCGTCTGGGGCAGCCCACCTCCGTCCACCCGCTGGCCCAGGGTGAGCGGCTGCTGTACTCCCAGTTGCCTGCCGGCACCGAGGTCTACAACCTCGATTTCGATGCGGCCGGCCGCCTGGTGCGCACCGAACAGGTCCTCACCCAGACCCGGCTGGAGAGCATTCCGCTGGACCAGTGGGCTGTGGCCGACCTGCTGCGCACTTTCGGCCCGCCACTGCGCGTGGAGCGGGTGGCGCGCTGGAACGGGGACATCTGGACCTACCGCTTCAAGCAGGGCTCCGACCCGCGCTTCGCGCACGTGCACCTTGATCCCTCGGGGGTGGTGCGCCGCATCGGCTTCACCGACGATATTCCCAATACCGACAAAGGACGCGACTGATCGTCCGTGTTGCAGAAAGCCCCATGAACGTCATTTTTGCCGGCACGCCCGAGTTCGCCCGCGTGGCCCTCGAGCGCCTGCTGAAGGCCGGCTTCACCGTCCCCCTGGTCCTCACCCAGCCTGATCGCCCTGCCGGCCGGGGCATGAAGCTGCAGGCTTCCACGGTCAAGCAGTGTGCCCTGGACCACGGTATTCCCGTGGCGCAGCCCAGAAGCCTGCGCCTGGATGGCAAGTACCCCGAGGACGCGGCCACTGCGCGCGAAGCCCTGCTGGCCGCCCGGGCCGACGCCATGGTGGTGGCCGCCTATGGCCTGATCCTGCCGCAGTGGGTGCTGGACCTGCCGCGCCTGGGCTGCCTGAACATCCATGCCAGCCTGCTGCCGCGCTGGCGCGGCGCCGCGCCCATCCACCGCGCCATCGAGGCGGGAGACGCCGAGACCGGCGTCACCATCATGCAGATGGATGCCGGCTTGGACACGGGCGACATGCTGCTCACCGAACGCACGGCCATCACGGCCACCGACACCACGGCCACCCTGCACGACCGGCTGGCGCTGCTGGGCGGCCGCATGGCCGTGGAGGCCCTCGAGCTGGCAGCCTGCGGCGGCCTCGCGCCCGTGGTGCAGCCGGCCGAGGGTGTGACCTACGCACACAAGATCGAAAAGGCCGAAAGCGCCATCGACTGGTCGTTGCCCGCCCGGATCATCGGCCAGCGCATCCGTGCCTTCGATCCTTTCCCGGGCGCCAGCACCCGCCTGGGCGACGAAACCATCAAGCTGTGGGACGGCGCCGCCGAGGCGGAGGATGGCCCTGCCGGGTCCGTACCCGGGCAGGTGCTGGCCGCCGATGGCTCGGGCGTCACCGTGGCCTGCGGCTCGGGGCGGTTGCGCCTGACCACCCTGCAGCGTGCCGGTGGCAAGCGGCTGGCGGCCGCGGACTTCCTGCGCGGCTTCGACGACCTGCAGCCTGGCGCCGTGCTGGGTGGCAGCGTCGCGGCCGGCGCTGGCGGTGTGCCATGAGCACGCTGGCGCAGAAGGTCTCTGGCACGGTCCGCAATCCGCATTTCCGCCTGGCCGCCGTGGACATGGCCGGCACCTCCCTGGGCATCGCGGCCTGGGGCCTCGTCACAGGCGTGGCCATGGTCAAGAGCGGCATGTCCGTGTCGCTCGCGCTGCTGATGTCGCTGGTGGTCTATGCGGGCAGCGCCCAGCTGGCCGTGATTCCCCTGCTCACCGTGGGCGCGCCGCTGTGGGTGATCTGGCTCACGGCCTCGTGCGTGAACCTGCGCTTCGTCATCTTCAGCAGCATGTGGCGCAGCTACTTTGCCCACCGCCCACTGCGTGAGCGCCTGGCCATCGGCTACTTCAGCGGCGACGTGATCTACGTGGCCTTCATGAAGCGCTTCCCGGAGCCCAAGCCCCAGCCCGAGCAGATGCCTTATTTCTGGGGGGCGGCCGCCACCAACTGGATGGCCTGGCAAGTGCCTTCCATTGCCGGCATCCTGCTGGCCAATGCCGTGCCCCTGTCCTGGGGCCTGGGCTTTGCGGGCGTGCTGGCGCTGCTGGGCGTGCTGCTGTCGCTGCTGTTCGACCGCGCCACTTGGCTGGCTACGGGCGTGGCGGCCACGGCGGCCGTGGCGGCCTTTGCACTGCCCCTCAAGCTCAACATCCTGGTGGCGATCGCGGCCGCCGTCGCCGTGGGCCTGCTGATGGAGGCGGTGGACCGGCGCCGCAAGAACCACCACCCCGAGATGCTGCTGGTGCCTGCCGACAGCGTGATGCCACCCGAGGAGCGGCAGCACATCAAGGATGGCGACGTGGTGCCCCTGCGCGAGGAGCGCCACCCATGAGCAGCAACTGGATCGAAATCACCATCGCCATCCTCGGGCTGGCCGTGATCACCGTGGTGTCGCGCGCCTTTTTCATGATCCCCGAGCGCGAACTACCCCTGCCCGACTGGCTCAAGCGTGGCCTCAAGTACGCGCCGCTGGCCGCGCTCACGGCCGTGATCGCGCCCGAGATCCTCATGACCCAGGGCGAACTGCTCGACACCTTCAAGGATGCGCGCCTGCCGGCCGTGCTGCTGGCGAGCGCCTACTACTTCTGGAAGCGCGGCATCCTGGGCACCATCGTCGTGGGCATGGTGGTCTACCTGCCGCTGCACATCGGCTGGGGCTGGTAGGCTGGCATCTGAGGGGGCGGTGGCGGCCCCCTTTAAAATGGCGGGCTTCAGTGCCCCATCCAGGAACCCTGCCTCCATGAACATCCTCCGCTTCTCCGATCTGTGCGCCCAGGGCAAGGCCCAAGGCCGGCGCGTCTTCGTCCGTGCCGACCTCAACGTGCCGCAGGACGACAGTGGCGCCATCACCGAAGACACGCGCATCCGCGCCTCCATTCCCTGCATCCAGATGGCCCTGGATGCCGGCGCCGCCGTGATGGTCACCAGCCACCTGGGCCGCCCCACCGAAGGCGAGTTCAAGCCCGAGGACACCCTGGCCCCCGTGGCCGCGCGCCTGGGCGAGCTGCTGGGCCGCAACGTGCCCCTGGTCTCCAACTGGGTCGATGGCGTGAGCGTAGCCCCGGGCCAGATCGTGCTGCTGGAGAACTGCCGCCTCAACGTGGGCGAGAAGAAGAACAAGGAAGAACTGGCGCGCAAGATGGCCGCCCTGTGCGACATCTTCGTCAACGATGCCTTCGGCACCGCCCACCGCGCCGAGGGCACGACCTACGGCATCGCCCAGTTCGCCCCCATCGCCTGCGCCGGCCCGCTGCTCTCGGCCGAGATCGACGCGCTGACCAAGGCCCTGGCCCAGCCCCAGCGCCCGCTGGTGGCCATCGTGGCGGGCTCCAAGGTGTCGAGCAAGCTCACCATCCTCAAAAGCCTGGCCGACAAGGTCGACCAGCTCATCGTGGGCGGCGGTATTGCCAACACCTTCATGCTGGCTGCGGGCCTGCCGATCGGCAAGAGCCTGGCCGAGCCCGACCTGGTGGAAGAGGCGCGCGCCGTGATGGACGCCATGAAGGCCCGCGGCGCTGAGGTGCCGATTCCCACCGACGTGGTGACGGCCACGGCCTTTGCGGCCGATGCCCCCGCCACCACCAAGGCCGCCGCCGACGTGGGTGCCGACGACATGATCCTGGACATCGGTCCCCAGACGGCCGCACAGCTGGCGGGCAAGCTCAAATCGGCCGGCACCATCGTCTGGAACGGGCCGGTCGGCGTGTTCGAGTTCCCGGCCTTTGAAAATGGCACGCGCGAGATTGCCGCCGCCATTGCCGAATCGCCGGCATTCAGCATCGCTGGCGGTGGAGATACTCTGGCGGCCATCGCCAAATACGGCATCGAGAAACAGGTCGGCTATATCTCCACCGGAGGGGGGGCCTTTCTGGAAGTGCTGGAGGGCAAAACGCTGCCGGCTTTCGAGATATTGGAAAAACGTGCAGTTGCAAAATAACCAATTTGGTTACATTCTTCTCCTTTGAATCAAGGCCGTTGCGACGGCCTTTTTTCATGCCCGAAGGGTTGTGCAAGGCCGGTGAGGGCGGCCCGCCGACGGCTTTCCGGCCTCGGCCCGCCTAAAATCGGGGCCATGACCTTTCTTGACATGCTGCGCGACGCGTCCGCACAGAACAACTCCATGCTGTGCGTGGGCCTGGATCCCGAGCCCACCCGTTTCCCTGCAGCGCTCAAGGGCGATGCGCGCAAGATCTACGATTTCTGCGCCGCCATTGTCGATGCCACGGCCGACCTGGCCTGCTCTTTCAAGCCCCAGATCGCCTACTTTGCCGCCCATGGCGCGGAAGACCAGCTCGAACGCCTCATGCAGCACATGCGTGCCAACGCGCCGCACGTGCCTGTGATTCTCGACGCCAAGCGCGGGGACATCGGCTCCACGGCCGAGCAGTACGCCAGGGAGGCGTTCGAGCGCTACGGGGCCGATGCCGTCACGCTGTCGCCTTTCATGGGCTTCGACTCCATCGAACCCTACCTGGCCTACCATGGCAAGGGCGCCTTCCTGCTGTGCCGTACTTCCAACCCCGGTGGCGACGACCTGCAGATCCAGCGCCTGTCCAGCGTGAAAGGCGAGCCGCTGCTGTACGAGCACGTGGCACGCCTGGCCCAGGGCCCCTGGAACCGCAACGGCCAGTTGGGCCTGGTCGTGGGCGCCACCTACCCGCAGGAGATTGAGCGCGTGCGCGCCATCGCGCCCACGCTGCCGCTGCTGATCCCGGGTGTCGGAGCCCAGGGCGGCGACGCCGTGGCCACGGTGCGTGCCGGCCTGCGCGAGGGCGGGCCGATCATCGTCAACTCGTCGCGCTCCATCCTGTATGCCTCGGGCGGTGAGGACTTTGCCAGCGCTGCGCGCGCCGAGGCCATGCGCACGCGCGCCGTGCTGGAAGCTGCCAAGGGCTGATGGCCTCTGCGCCGTCGGCGCCAGGAAACTGCGGCAAGGAGCTTCGATGCAACTGAAGTGGCTGGAAGACTTCATCGTGCTCGCGCAGGAGCGCAGCTTCACGCGTGCCGCAGAGCTGCGGCATGTCACCCACCCCGCCTTCGGGCGGCGCATCCGGGCGCTGGAAGAATGGGCCGGCACGCCGCTGGTGGAAAAGGGCGGAGGCCCGGTCACACTCACGGCCGCCGGCAAGCGCTTTCTGGAGACGGCGGGCCAGATGGCAAGCAGCCTGGCCCAGTCGCACGAAGAACTGCAGAGCATGGCCGGGCGAACCGCCCGCACCGTGACCATCGTCACCGGCCGCACCCTGGCGCGCACCCTGCTGGCCGACTGGCTGGTGCGGCTGCCGCGCGCATTGCATGCCAGCGAGCTGTGCATCCGCACCGGCTCCCTGGCCGAAACGGTGGCCCAGCTCGAACGGGGTGATGCGGATTTCTCGCTGGTCTACCACCACACTGCCCTGGCGGTGCGGCTCGATGCCCGGCAGTTCAGCCATGTCACGGTGGCCAGCGACCGGCTCGTGCCCGTTGCGCGCGCCACCACGCAAGGCCAGCCGCAGCACCGCTTCGACCCCGCGGCGCCGGCAACGGCCTATCTGGCCTATGCCCCCCAGCTCGCGCTGGGCCGGCTGGTCGAAGACCACCTGGCCAACCACCCCCACGCGCCCCGGCTGCAGCGCGTGGTGGAGTGCGATTCGCCCGACGCCCTGTACGAGTACACCTTGCGCGGGGTGGGTGTGGCCTGGCTGCCGTGGTCGCTGGTGCATGCCGACTGCAAGGGGCAGCGCCTGGCGCTGGCCGGCGATGCGCGCATGGAGGTGCGTTTCGATGTGCGCCTGTACCGGCCCAAGCGCCGGCTCACTGACCTGGCGGAAGCCTTCTGGCAGGCGTTTGCGCAACGCTGACCCCGCAAAGACAGAACTCAAACGGCACATCTTGGTGCCATTTCGGCACCACTGGTCTCTGTCAGCATTCTCACAATGGCTTACATACCAAGCCCTGACCCCACCCGATGAGGAGTTCGATTGTGAAGAAAACCGAGCATTTCGCGCGCCGCGCCACACTGCTGTGCGCCCTGGCTTCCTGCTTTGCCGCCGTGCCCGCGCTGGCGCAGGACGCCTACCCCTCCAAGCCCATCACCATCGTCGTGGGCTACCCGCCCGGTGGCAGCACCGACCTCACGGGGCGTGCCGTGGCGCAGGAACTGGGCTTGAAGCTCGGTGTGCCGGTGGTGATCGAGAACATCGGCGGTGCGGGCGGCGCCATCGGCGCCCAGAAGGTGGCCAGCGCCGCACCCGACGGCTACACCCTGCTGGTCGGCGCCAGCAACGAGATCGCGATCAACAAGCTGGTGACCAAGAAGGTCAAGTACGACGTCAAGGACTTCACGGCCATCGGCCTCGTGGCCTCGCAGCCCCTGGTGCTGGTCGCGTCGCCCGGCGCAGGCGTGAAGAACGTGGCCGAGTTCACGCAGAAGGTCGCCAAGAACCCCGGCAAGTACAGCTACGGCAGTTCGGGTGTGGGCACCTCGCTGCACCTGGCCGGCGAGATGGTCAAGGAGCAGGGCAAGCTGTTCATGACGCATATCCCCTACCGCGGCGTGGCGCCGCTGACCAACGACCTGCTGGGCAACAACCTCGAGTTCGGCGTGTTCGTGCTCTCCAGCGGCCTGCCGCACATCAGGAGCGGCAAGGTGGTTGCGCTGGGCACCACCGAGGCCAGGCGCTCGTCGACCACGCCGGACATCCCGGCCCTGGCCGAGTCGCCGCAGTTCAAGAACGTGGACATCAACGTCTGGTTCGCCCTGCTGGGCCCGGCCAACCTGCCCAAGCCTGTGTTCGAGAAGATCAAGAAGGCACTCAACGACACCCTGCAATCGCCCGACTTCCGCAAGAAGATGGAGGCCAGCGGCTCTACCGTGGCAGCGACCACCGTGAACATCGACCAGTACCTGGCCGCCGAAGTGGCAAAGTACAAGAAGATCGTCGAGTTCGCCAAGATAGAGGAATGATGGGCATGACTCCAGTGACCTCCCCCGCCCTGGTTTTTGAACTGCCCGCGCCCGACATCAGCGCCTGGCGCGCCGGCAACACCGGCACCGAAGGTGTCTGGCACTTCGATTCGGGCGTGCCCGGCCGCCATGTGATGGTCAGTGCTTTGGTGCACGGCAACGAGCTGTGCGGCGCCTGGGCCCTCAAGGGTTTGCTCGAAGCCGGGCTGCGGCCTGCACGTGGAAAACTCACGCTGGCGTTCTGCAACCTCGCGGCCTTCGACCGCTTCGACCCGCAGAGCCACGATGCCTCGCGCTTCACCGACGAGGACCTCAACCGCCAGTGGCTCGACGAGCGCATGGATGCGGGCGACTCCGGCGAGCGCCGCCGCGCTGCGGCCCTGCGCCCCTTCCTGGCACAGGCCGACTGGCTGCTGGACATCCATTCCATGCACGAGCCCTCGGCCCCGCTGCTGCTCACCGGCTTGCAGTCGCGCAACCTGCAGCTGGCGCGTGCCATGCGCTCGCCTGAGCACATCGTGGTCGATGCCGGCCACAAGGACGGCGTGCGCATGCGCGACTATGGGCGCTTCGGCCTTCCCGACGCGGAGGGCGGCGACACCCGCTCACTGCTGATCGAATGCGGCTTCCATGGCGATCCGGCCAGCCGTGCCGTGGCGCAGGACCAGTGCCTGCGCTTCCTTGAGCAGTCGGGCGTGCTCGATGCCGATGCGCTGGCACAGCAGTTGCCCGGCTGGCGCCTGCCCGATGCACCGCGCCAGTGGGCGCTGGAGGTCACCGGCCCCGTGGTGGCCACGAGCAGCGCCTTCCGCTTCGTGGAGCCCTACACCGGCCTGGAGGTGATCGAGAAAGCCGGGACCGCAATCGGCGACAACGACGGCGTGCCGGTCACCACGCCCTACGACGACTGTGTGCTCGTCATGCCCTCGGTGCGCCAGGCGCGCGCGGGTGTGACGGTGGTGCGCTACGCCACGCGCCGCCCCTTGTAGGCGGGGTCAGCGTGGGCGTCGACGCATCCACCAGAGCCAGACCCCGGTGATGCCCATGGCGGCGAGTGCGAGGCCGCCCAGGGCTACTACGGCTTCAAGCAGCACGCCACCGAGCACGCCGGTGTGCAGGGGGTAGATCACCGCCGTGGCGCGCGCCCCGGGGTCCAGTTCGTTCCAGCGGTGTGCGGCCAGTACCTCGCCCGTGGCGGGGTGCAGCCACACCGAACTCAGTCCATTCGGGTGCGGGTCGTCCGCGAGCCACATGCGCACGCGCAGCGGCCGGTCGGCTTGCGCGGGCACCTGCACATAGCCGATGGGCGCACCCGGAAACTGCGCCTGCGCCCGCGCCACCAGGGTGTCGAGCGGCAATGCACGGGCCGATGCGGAGCCTTTGGGCAAGCCGGGTGCCGTGCTCGGCGCGGCCCCGCTGAGGGTGGTGGCAAAGGCGCCCAGCGGCCGCCAGGCGATCCAGGCCCCACTGGCGACCGACACCGCAATCACCAGCCCCAGGGTCGCGCCGCCCACCCGGTGCAGATCGAAGAATGCCGCAGCAGTCCCTTGTCCAGCACGATGCGCCAGGAGGGCGGCCACCAAAGGATGAGCCCGGTGATGAGCAGCAACAGGTAGGCCAGCGCCACCCAGGCCAGGATGGCCTTGCCTGTGTCCTGCCACCACAGCGAGCTGTGCAGCTTGAACACGCTGTTGACGAAACCCTCGGTCTCACCCCGGCGGCCCTGCTCCGAGCCGGAGGCCGGGTCGCCGGGCGGGCGTCGGCGGGTTCGGCAACGGTGTTGGCCGCGTCGGCGTACTGCGCGCTCTGGTGCATGCTGGCCAGGTTGAAGGCCCAGTCGCCAGCTGGTAGCGTGCGCCCAGCGTGTCGGTGTTGCGCGAGTAGAAGGACACGTCCAGCCCGGCCGTGGTGCCCGACTTCTGGATCGCCTTGGTGTAGCTGTAGTTGGCGTACAGGTTCAGGCCCGCCAGCGCGCTGGCCTTGTCAAAGCTTTAGACGATGGCTGCCTCGATGCCTTCGTGGCTGGTGGCGCCGATGTTCTGGAAGACGGCGGGCGTGGAGCCGGGCACCTGCAGGATCTGGTTGTCGAAGCGGATCGTGAAGGCCGTGAGTTTGGCGCGGATCTGCTGGGTTTGCCAGCGCGCATCCACTTCGGCCGTTTTTGCCAGCTCGGGCTTGAGCGGGTTGGTGGCTGTCTGCGAATTGAGCTGCAGGTTCTGCACCGGGCCGAACGAGGTGCCGTAGTTGGCGAACAGCGTGAGCGCCAAGTTCACCAGGTAGGCCACGTTGAGCGAGGGCAGCGCATTGTTGTTGGTGGTGTCGAAGCGCTGCGTGGTGGCGCGGTCTTCGCGGTTCGATTCGATGTGCTCGAAGCGCACGCCCGGCGTCACGCGCCAGGCTCAAAATGCGTGCGCTGTACAGGCTGGCGGCCTCCGCTGCGCGGCTGGATCGGCAGGGGCTTGCACAGGGACTGTTGCGCGCACGCATCATGCCGCCGCGCTCCACACCTTTATCGGGACGGCTGCGGCTGTTGCTTCGCCCCGTCCGCAACGGGGTCGCCGCGCGGGTGACAGGTGGCGGACACAGGGCTCGGCTAAGCTCGGCCCTCCTTTGAGCCATTCGGTCCCTTTCTCGGGGACTGCCGTCTTCCATGCCACAAGATCCCACCCGTTCCCTGCCCATGGCCGGCGCCACCAATTTCCGCGACCTGGGCGGCTACATCGGGCAGGACGGGCGGACCGTGAAGTGGCGCCGCATCTTCCGCTCGGACCACCTGGCCGGGCTGACGCTGGCCGACCAGGCGCTGTTGGCCGAATTGGGCGTCACCCGGGCCATCGACTTTCGCGGCCAAGCCGAGGGCGCGGCATACGCCTATGCCATCCCCGGCGTGGCCTACCACCCCCTGGTCATCGAGCCCACGGTGGTGCAGCGCGCGCTGGAGCTGCAGGCCACCGGCCGTGCGCTCACCGCGCAGGACGCGGTGGGCCTGATGCAGGACACCTACCGCGGCTTCGTGCACGAGAACGCACCGCGCTTTGCCGAGCTGTTCCGCCTGCTGCTGGCCAGCGATGCGCCCACGGTATTCCACTGCACCGCCGGCAAGGACCGCACGGGTTTTGCCGCTGCGCTCATTCTCATGGCCCTGGGCGTGCCGCGCGAGACTGTCATGCAGGACTACCTGCTCACCAACAACCTCTACCGCCGCCCCGCCGGCATGGGCAGCCATGCGCCCGAGGAGGTGCTTGCCGTGCTCTGGCGCGTGCAGGAAGAGTTCCTCGATGCCGCCCTGCACATGGTGGACCAGGACTACGGCGGCGTGCAGACCTACTTGGTGGAGGTGCTCGGGGTGGACGCGGCCGCGCAGCGGCAGCTCGTGGCGCAGTACCTGCAGCCTGCGGCATGAAGTGAAACACCCCCTGAGTCGCTTCGCGCCTTCCCCCTCTCTCCACTCGCTGCGCGAGTCGGGAGGGGGACGCCCCCAGTGCGGCGGGGGGGACCTTGCACGGGGGCACTGGCTTGGCCCGCGCCAGTTTCATGCGTGGCGGGTGGCGAGCAGCGCAGTGAATAACTGATACCTGATACGCTGAGCCGTTTACACGCAGATACTTGGCTGCCCTGCTGCGGCATGCGGGTGGTGGCATAGTCCACGCCTTCTTCCTGCCGACTGTTTTTGAGTGAGTCCTGAATGAATTTTCGCAAGCAATGCCTGCGTGCCGGCCTGGTGCTGGCACTGTCTCTGGGCGCCTTGTCTCCCGTGGCCATGGCGGCCCAGACCGATGCCGAGCGCCAGGCCGTGATCCTGTCCATGTTCAAGGACGGCGCAACGCTGACGGAGGACGTGCACCGCGAGTTCTGGTCCGGCCTCAAGGACCCCGAGGCCGCGGTCAGCCGCAGTTCCACGGAACGGGTGGCCTTTGCACTCCAGAACACCATCGAGCTCGAACGCGCCACGCTGGCCAGCTACAAGGCCAGCATCGAGCAGCGCAAGCCGGTGGTGGACAAGAGCTACGAGCAGGCCCTGATGACCCGGGTGGAGATGATGCGCATGCGCAAGCTGTCCACCGACCCCGTGCTGGCCAAGGACAAGGCGTTCCGCGAATCGCTGGTGCCCGTGTCCAAGGGCCAGAGCTTCGAGATAGGCGGCAACAAGGTCTCGATGACCAGCGCCATCACCGACAAGGAACTGCTCCGGCTCGACGCCTCGCGCGCGCGCCTGGAACGGCTGCTCAACCCGGTCTGGACGCCGCTGGGCAATTGATCCCCCACCTGGGCCGCTACAACAAGGAATGGCAGTGACCTCTGCACACCGTGCCGGCCAGAGCGCCAGCGCCGACGGCTTCGACGCGGCCTACTACCAGCGTTTCTATTTCGACAAGAAGACCAGCGTGGTCGACCCGGGGCACACCGAGCGGCTGGGCGCCTTCGTCTGCAGCTACCTGCAGTACCTGCGCGTGCCGGTGCGGCGCGTGTTGGACGTGGGCTGCGGCATCGGGCTGTGGCGCGACATCATTGCCCGGCACTTCCCCAAGGCCTCGTTCCACGGCGTCGAGTTCAGCGAGTACCTGTGCGGCCGCTTCGGCTGGGAGCGGGGCTCGGTGGTCGACTACCAGGCGCGCACGCCCTACGACCTGGTGATCTGCCAGGGGGTGTTGCCCTACCTCAACGAGCCCGATGTGCAACAGGCCATGCGCAACCTCGCCGGGCTCAGCCGCGGTGCCCTGTACGTGGAGGCCGTCGCACGCGAGGATTGGGAGCAGGACATCGTGGACGAGACGCTGACCGACCCGCGCATGTTCCGCCACCCCGCGCAGCTGTACCGGCGCACGCTGGGCGAAGGCTTCACCGAACTGGGTGGCGGCCTGTGGCTGAGCCCGAAGACCGAACTGCCCTTGTTTGCCCTCGAACACATGGGCGGCCAGTGACTGCCATGGACATGCCCGTGCCGGCGCTGCCCCACGCCGTGTCGCGCTTGCGTGCGGCGCGCCTGGCACGCAGTGCCAAGCCTTTTCTGGCCCGCGGGGGCCCGCGTGGCGCGCGCTGCCCGGGCTGCCGGCTGGTGCCCACCCACTGCCTGTGTGTGCTGCGCCCGCTGCTCACCCCGCAGGCTGGCGTGTGCCTGCTGATGGCCGATATCGAGCCGCTCAAGCCCAGCAACACCGGCTGGCTGATCGCCGATGTGGTAGCCGACACCTGGGCCTTCGGCTGGGCGCGCACCGAGGTCGACCCGGCCTTGCTCACGCTGCTCGCCGATCCACAGTGGCAGCCCTATGTGGTGTTCCCTGGCGAATTTGTGGCGCCCGAGCGCGTGGTGACGGCGGTGGAGCCGGTGCAAGGCGGCAGGCGCCCATTGTTCATCCTGCTCGACGCCACCTGGCCCGAGGCACGCAAGATGTTCCGCAAGAGCCCGTACATCGATGCGTTCCCGGTGCTCAGCCTCGCACCGGAGCAACTCTCACGCTACCGGCTGCGCCGCTCCACGCGCGAAGACCATTTCTGCACCTCCGAAGTGGCGGCGCTGTGCCTGGAGCTTGCGGGCGAAGGCCATGCGGCGCAGACGCTCGAGGCCTACCTCGACGTATTTACCAACCACTACCTGCAGTCCAAGCACCAGTTGCCCGTGGACCATGGCGATGAGGTGCACGGCAGGCTCCAGGCATTGCGCGCCTGAGGCGCATCGAAGGCGCACAATGCGCCCATGAAAGCTCCACCCCGCCTGCAGTCCCTGATCGAGGAAGGCCTGATCGACACCGTAGTCCGGCAGCTCATGAGCGGCAAGGAGGCCATGGTCTTCGTGGTGCGCAGCGGCGACGACACGCGCTGCGCCAAGATCTACAAGGAAGCCACCCACCGCAGCTTCCGCCAGGCCGTGGACTACACCGAGAACCGCAAGGTCAAGAACTCGCGCTCGGCCCGCGCCATGGCCAAGGGCAGCAAGTTCGGCCGCCAGGAGCAGGAGGCCGCCTGGCAGAGCGCCGAGGTGGACGCGCTGTACCGCCTGGCGGCAGCCGGGGTGCGCGTGCCCCAGCCCTACAACTTCCACGAAGGCGTGCTGCTCATGGAGCTGGTGACCGACGCCCATGGCGATGCGGCGCCACGCCTGAACGACGTGTCCTTCACGCCGGAACAGGCCCGCAGCCACCACGCCACGCTGATCGCCGAGGTCGTGCGCATGCTCTGCGCGGGCGTGGTGCATGGCGACCTCTCGGAGTTCAACATCCTGCTGGCGCACCTGCCCGGGGCCGAGGGAGAAGAAGGCGTGGACGGCCCGGTCATCATCGATCTGCCGCAGGCCGTGGATGCCGCCGGCAACAACCATGCACCGCGCATGCTGATGCGCGACGTGGCCAACCTGCGCGACTTCTTCGGCCAGTTCGCCCCCGAGCTGCTCGCCACCCAGTACGGCCCCGAGATCTGGAGCCTGTACCAGAGCGGGCTGCTGACCAACGAGACGCCGCTCACCGGCAGCTACGCGCCAGAGCACGCCGATGTGGACATGCAGGGCGTGCTGCGCGAGATCGAGGACGCCCGCGCCGAAGAGGCCGCACGCCGCCTGCGCATGGCCACCGCGGCATAGGTGCAGCGGCCTCGGGCACAATCGGCGCCCCCTCGCCATTGCCCGCCCCGCCGCCATGACCCCCGTGATCCGCAACTTCCGCCCGGGCGACGCGCCCGCATTGCGTGCGCTGTTCCACGCCGCCGTGCACGGCCTGACTGGCGCGCAGTACAACCTGGCGCAGCGCGATGCCTGGGCGCCGCTGGCGCACGACGCTGCGCTGTGGAGCGCCCGCCTCGAGGCCAACCAGCCCTTTGTCGCTGAAGTGCCGGCAGGGACGGTGGTGCACATCGCCGGCTTCTCGGACCTGCAGGCCAGCGGCTACATCGACCATTTCTTCGTCGCGCCCGCCCATGCCGGGCAGGGCGTGGCCCGGGCGCTGATGGCGCACATCCATGCCCAGGCCGCGCTGCGCGGCACCGCGCGCCTGTGGGCCGATGTGAGCCTCACGGCCGAGCCTTTCTTCGCGAAAAGCGGCTTTGTGGTCGAAGCCCGCCAGCAGGTGGAGCGCCACGGCGTGGTTCTCGCCAATGCCCGCATGGCCAAGGTGCTTCTGCCTGGCGGCGCAGGGGTGGGACAATAGCGGGGTGGCCCTGCACAGGCGCCCCTTCGACACGACCCCACCATCCCAGAACGGCAAGGCCTTTCCCATGACCAAACAACACGAACGGCAGACCGAGCTCAAACCCATGGAGCTGTGCGAGTCCTGCAAGGGCATCCAGCGCAACTGGCGCCGCGCCCCCGGCCATGCCGAGCTGGTGCAGCGCAGCAACCGCAAGGAAGACCGCGACCACGGCCAGGTCACCTTCACCCGCTACCAGTGCGACCGCTGCGGCACCGCCTGGGAGTACGAGAACGACAAGACCAACCTGCACGCGGGCTGGTCGGTGGTGGGGCGCTGAGGCGCGCTCATTCGTCCGTACCCTGTCTACCGGGCCGTGCGGCCAGCAGCACCGCGGCGACCACGCAGGCCAGGCCCAGCCATTGCCAGGCAAGGATGGATTCACCCAGGAACACCGACGACAGCAGCAGGGCCGACACCGGCAGCCATACCGTGGCCAGCGATGCGCGCACGCCACTGGTGCGCGCGCTGCCGGCATACCACAGCAGAAACCCGCCCACCGTCGGCACCCAGGCGTAGTACAGCAAGGCAGCCAGCGCCGGTGCCGTGAATGCCGAAGGTGGTGCAACCTGCGCCACCCACCACGCCGGCAGGGCCGAGAGCAAAAGCCCCCCACCCGACATCAGCGTGGACAGTGCGAGCGCCGGCAGGGGCTGCGACAGCCGCTTACTGGCGAGGATGAACACCGCCTCGCAGGCCACGGCCGCCAGCACCAGGGCAATGCCCGCCAGGCGCGTGCTGTTGCCCGCGCCGTGTGCCGTGCCTTCACCCGGAGCGGCGGCCACTGCCATCACCCCGGCCGTGGCCAGCGCGATGGCTGCCACCAGGCGCCAGCCGGGCCGCTCGCCCAGCAGCAGGGCCGAGAACAGGGCCGCGGCCGCGGGCAGCGTGCCCGCGACGATGCCCGCGTCCGAAGCGCTGGCAAGCTTCACCCCCAGGATCAGCAGCACGGAATAGCCCACGCTGCCGGCGGCCGCCTGCACGGTGAGCAGCAGTGCATCGCGCCGGCCCAGGCGTGGCAGTCGCTGGCCGTGCCAGCGCATCAGCACCAGGAACACCGGCAGGGCCAGGGCATGGCGCAGCACGGTGGCGGCAAAGGGTTCGATGTCCTGCGCGATCAGCTTGCTGACCACCACCGTGCTGCCCACCAGCACCATGGCCAGGCTGCACAGCAGCGGGCCCCTCCATGCATCCGCAACGCCCATCGCCTGCCCCTTCGCCCTGGTTGGAAAGCAGGCAGTGTGGGTGGGCGCAGGCGAGCGGTCTTGAACGTTATTGCGGCGGCGGCTGGCGTTTGCGTCCCGCCGTCGCCTTCTGCCAGGCCCCGGGCGTGAAACCGAACTGGCGCATGAAGATGCGCGTCATGTGGCTCTGGTCGGCAAAGCCGCAATCGGCCGCCGCATCGGCCAGGCTGGCGCCACGCTGCACCCGGTTGCGGGCCTGCTCGGCGCGCTGCTGCAGCAGCCAGGCATGGGGCGGCAGGCCGTAGGCCTGGGTGAAGCGGCGCAGCAGCTGGTATTTGCCCAGGCCGGCCATGGCCGCGAGCTGGGTGAGCGTAGGTGGTGCCTGCAGCATGTCGGCCAGCCGGTCGCGCACCTGGCGCATGGCGGCCGGTGCGCCGGCGGCGCTGGCCTGCCGTGGTATCGCATTGGCATGCCGGGACAGCAGCAGGGCACCCGTGTGCGCCAGCGCCTCTTCGCAGGCCAGGGTGGCCAGGCTGGAGAAAGCCTGGGGTCCCTCGTTCCATTGCGCCAGGCGCTGCAGCAACAGGTCCAGGGCCATGCGCAGCGCCAGATCGTGCTGGATCACCGGGCGGGCCAGGGCCAGCCCCTGGGGCGAAGCGATGGCCAGGTCGTCGGCCATGGCCTGCACCACCGGGGGTTCCAGGTAGACCATGCGCCAGCGGCGCGACAGGCTGCCCAGCGGCTGGCCATCGTGCACTTCGCCGGGGTTGGTGGTGATCAGGTCGCCCGCAAAGGCATCCACCGGGCCGCGCCCGCTGGCCGAGCTCTGCGCGCCATCGTCGAGAAGCCCCAGGCCATAGACGGCATGCCAATGCCTGCCATAGTGGCGGGAACTCTCGATGTGTGTACCGTACACACCTTCCCAGGGTGAGCCGAAGACCTGGCATCGGTGGGCGGGTGCTGGGGGTCTCATGCGGACATTATTGCCACCGGCTACCCGCCCTGCCAAGGAGCCACTGAATGCATCGCCGAACCTTTCTTGCTGCTGGAGCGCGCCCACTGGCGCTTGGCAGCCTTGCGCTGCTGGGGCTGCGGGCCGCGCAGGCCCAGCCCGGCTACACCGTGTCGGCCGAGCAGTTGCAGGAAGCCGTGGCGCAGCGTTTTCCGCTGCGCTACCCCATGGCCGGGCTGGTGGATGTGGACGTGCAGACCCCGCGCCTGTCCTTGTTGCCCGATCGCAACCGGCTGGGCGCCGCCTTTCCGCTGAGCGCCGCCGGCCCCGCGCTGCGCCGCAACCACAGCGGTACGCTGGAGGTGGAGTTCGCCCTGCGCTACGAAGCCAGCGACCGCAGCCTGCGTGCCCATCAGTTGCGCCTGGTGCGGCTCGATTTTCCCAGCCTCAAGCCCGAGGTGGTGGCGCTGCTCAACGGTTATGGGCCGGGTCTCGCTGAGCAGTCGCTGCGCGAGGTGGTGCTGCACCGGCTGCGCCCGCAGGACCTCACCATGCTCGACGGCATGGGCCTGCAGCCAGGCGCGATCACCGTGACACCCAAGGGCCTGTCCATCGCCTTCGCGAGCAAGCCGGTGCCTTGACCGCTCAATCCCCCCGCACCCGCTGCGCAAACCCGCGCTGGCCGAACTGCTCGATGATGAAGTCCACGAACACCCGCGTGCGCGCGGGCAACAGCTTCTTGTCGGGGTAGTAGAGCGATGTCGGTCCGGCATCGGACCACCAGCCCGGCAGCACGCGCACCAGGTCGCCGCTGGCCAGCCAGGGCTGGGCAAAGGGCATGGGCAGCAGGGCCACGCCCAGGCCCATCAACGCGGCCTGGCACATGGCCTCGGGGTCGTCGAAGACGATGCGCGGGCGCAGCTCGGCTGCCGCCGCATCGCCCGCCTTGTTGCGCAGCGTGACCACGTGGATGCGGCCGGTCTGGATGGACCGGCGCGCAATGCCGTCCCACTGCGCCAGGTCGGCGGGGTGGCGCGGCAGTTTGCGGCCCTGCAGCAGCGCGCGCGATGCCACGGCCACGATGTGGATGGTGCCCAGGGGCCGCGCCACCATGCCGGGGTTGAGGTTGAGCCCGCCGCCGATGCCCGCGTCGAAGCCTTCGCCGATCAGGTCCACCTGCCGGTTCTCGAAGCGCCAGTCGGGCTGGATGGCCGGGTAGCGCGTGAGGAACTCGCCCAGCAGCGGCACCAGGTAGGCGCGCCCGAAAGCCTGGCCCATGCTGACCCTGAGCGTGCCCGCGGGCTGGCGGTCGGCCTCGGCCGCATGCTCCACGGCATCGGCCAGCGTGGCCAGCGGCGTGCTGATCTGCAGCAGCAGGCGCTGGCCGCCCTCGGTCAGCACCAGTCGCCGCGTGCTGCGCTGGAACAGGCGCACGGAGAGATTCGCCTCTAGCCGCGCCACGTTCTTGCTCACAGCCGCCGGCGTGAGGCCCATGCGCCGCGCTGCGGCCGAGAAGCTGCCGGATTCGGCGGACTGAACGAAGGATTCGAGGTGGCTCAAGGGCTGCATGCCTCTATTTTCAACCAAGGGTTGAAATAGGAACAGCCGATTCATGGCTACCGACAACGCAATGGTTCTCCGACACTGCAGATGTTGCCAGTGCATTCACTGGTCCATTTCCCCGGAGATCCACCATGTCTGTTAGCTCTGCTTCTTCCTCTTCCACCCGCGTCCTGGCCGGCAAGGCCGCCTTCGTCACCGGGGGCTCGCGCGGCATCGGCGCCGCCATCGTGCGGCGCCTGGCGCACGATGGCGCTGCCGTGGCCTTCACCTACACCAGCAACGAGGCGCCCGCCCAGGCCCTGGCCGCCGAGATCGAGGCCGCAGGCGGCCGCGCCCTGGCACTGCGTGCCGACAGCGCCGATGCCGGCGCCATCACCGCGGCCATCGACGGCGCGGCGCGTGAGTTGGGCCGCCTTGACATCCTGGTCAACAACGCCGGCGTGGCTTTCATGGGCGAGGTCGGCAGCGTGCCGCTCGAAGAGCTGGACCGCACGCTCGCCATCAATGTGCGCGGCGTGTTCGTGGCCACGCAGGCCGCTGTGCGCCACATGGGCCAGGGCGGCGCCTATGGCCGCGTGATCACCATCGGCAGCACCAATTCGGATCGCCTGCCCTGGGCCGGCTTCAGCGTCTACGGCATGAGCAAGGCCGCCGTCGTGGGGCTCACGAAGGGCCTGGCACGCGACCTGGGCCCGCGCGGCATCACCGTGAACAACGTGCAGCCCGGCCCCGTGAATACCGACATGAACCCCGCCGACGGCCCCATGGCCAGCAACATGCACGGCATGATGGCTGTGAACCGCCATGCCGATCCGGCCGAGATCGCCGGCATGGTGGCCTATCTGGCCGGACCTGAATCAGGCATGGTGACGGGCGCGAGTCTCCTGATCGATGGAGGCTTTGCCGCCTGACCTCACGCCGGTAGTTCCGCCACCACGTTGTGCAGCGCCACATGCCCCTGGAATCCGCCACTGCTGGTGGCGGGCTGCTGCCGCTCGATGGCATCGGCAAACACCACGGCGGGGTCGGCGCGCAGCTTGGCCAGGTGGGCCGCCAGGTGCGGGTAGTCCTCGACCCGCAGCACACCGTGGTACTCGGCCCAGCGCGCCACGGCGGCCAGGTAGGCATCGGCCACGGTCTTCTTGCCGCCACCGTCGATCCATTCGCGCCCGGCGAGCAGGCGGTCCAGGTAGGCGCAGCCCTTGGCGACCTGGGGGCGGCCCAGGTCGCGCAGGGCTTCCTGGCGCGGCGGGTCGGTGGCCATTTCGTAGGCAGCCCACAGTGGTGCGAATGCGGCGAAGAAGTCCGTGGCCAGGTAGGCCAGGGTCTGGTTGAGGCGGTCGTACTCCGGACTGCCTTGTGGGTAACCCAATTGGTGGCCCTTTTGCGCCGCCAGGTGCTGGAGGATGGCCACGCTCTCGGTAAGCGTGCCGCCCTCGGCCGTCACGTAGGCGGGGGTCAGGTTCTGCGGGTTGATGCGGGCGAAGGCAGCGGGCCAGGGGTGTTCGAGCATCTCGATGCGCGATAGGGCATAGGGCGCGCCCAGCCATTCGAGCGCGATGATGCTGGCCAGTGAGCAGCCCTGGGGTACGCCATAGAAAAGGGTCGGGGTCATTGCAGGTCCTTGGTTGAAAGAAGAAGACCTTGCAAAGATACGGATGTGGCCTTTGCTCGGGTAGCCGGGTAAAAGTAGACTCATCGTCTCTTTTTGTGGACGATGGGCATGCTCAACCTCAATGACCTTCAGTGGTTCGTGCGCGTGGTGGACCATGGCGGTTTTGCTGCGGCTGCGCGGGCGCTGGAGGTGCCCAAGTCCACGCTGAGCAAACGCGTGGCGCAGCTCGAAGCCACGCTCGGCGTGCGCCTGATACAGCGCAGTTCGCGTGTATTCGTGGTGACCGACACCGGCCAGGCCTTCTACCGCCACGCCGCGGCCATGCTGATCGAGGCCGAGGCGGCCGAGAACGTGGTGCGCGGCCTGCAGGCCGAGCCGGCGGGCATCGTGCGCATCACGGCCTCGGTCACCACGGCGCAGCTGGTGCTGGCCGACCTGCTGCCCGCCCTGGCCGCGCGCCATCCCAGGCTGCAGGTGATGCTGCATGCCACCGACCGCTTTGTCGACCTTGTACAGGAGGGCTTCGACATCGGGGTGCGCGACCACTCCGCCCCGCTGCCCGATTCGGAGCTGGTGCAGCGGTGCGTGGGCCACGAGCCGTTCTACGCCGTGGCCTCGCCGGGCTACCTCGCGGGGCGCGGCACCCCAGCCCATCCGGGCGAACTGGCTGGGCACGACGCCCTGCTGCTTTCGCCCGCGCCATCGGCCCAGGCATGGACCTTTTTGCGCGATGGCGCGGCCACCATAACAGTGCGGCCGGTGCCGCGCTTCTTTGCCGACGAGCCCTGGACCCTGCTGCGGGCGGCCCTGGCGGGCGTGGGCATCGGCTGCCTGCCGCGCGGCCTGTGCCAGCCCGATATCGAGGCCGGCCGCCTGGTGCGGCTGCTGGCGGATTTCCGCTACGGCGCGAGCATGACCACCACCTTGCTGATCTCGCACCGGCGCGGGCAACTGCCCTCGGTGCGCGCGGCGGTGGACTTCCTGGCCGAGGGCCTGGCGCGCTACCGTGGGTTCGAGGAGTCCAGGGCCTTATAGTGGCCCACCATTCCACCCCGGACCCTGCCGTGCACCACACCTCCTATTTCCTGCGCAATGCCCGCACCGCCGCTGCGGCCCTGGCCACCTTGGTGGCCGCTTCCAGCGCCGGTGCCGTCACCCCGGCCGAGTCCGGCTATGTGGGCGAATACCGCGGAGGATCGGTGGACACCGTGGCCCAGCTCGCGCTACTCGATGACAACACCTACTGCTTCGCCTTCACCGGTGGTGCACTGGACATGGTGGCGGCCGGCCGCTGGAAGGCCGAGGGCAGTGGTGTCCGGCTGCAGCAGGTGCGGCAGGAAGAAACCCTGTTTCCCGCATTTGCCCGCAAGGTGGACGCGCAGGGCGCCATGGTGGAGTTCGATTTCCATGGCCACACGCTGTCCAATGCCCGCACGCCGGTGTTCGCCGTGTCGGCGGACGACGTGGCCCCCAGCACCCTGCGCCCCTTGTTCAGCGAGGGCAACAGCAACTGGTCCGAAAGCTACAAGCTGCCCCCCATGCCGGCCGAGTCGGTGCGCTACTTCTACCTGGGCGATGTGGTGGACGAGAGCCCTGGCAAGCCATCGGTGGTGAAGGTGGTGCAGTACCGGCTGGAAGGCGGCAACTCCGTGCGCGTGGGCTTCGACGAATTGCAGGCCATGCCGCTCACGGACCAGCGGGCCGAGCTCAAGGGGCAGGTACTGTTCCTGTCGGGCAGCCGCCTGGGCCAGCGCCGGCCCCTGAACCCCGAGGTCCTCAAGGCGGTGCGAAGCGGGTGCATCGAGCCTGCGCTCAAGCCCGGTGTTCCACGTCCGCTCAGGGAGGGGCAGAACAAGCCGCTGCCGCCCTTGAAGACCTTCACCGTCAGCCCATCGGCCATCCAGGGCAAGCCTTTCTTCGAGGCCGTGCGCAACTGACCGGCGCGCCCATTCAGGCCGACAGCGCTCCTGCGGGCGCGCGCGGCACCCTCTCGATCTGTGCCTTGGCCAGGCGCAACGCCTTGCGCATGTAACCGCGCCACAGCACGCTGGCCAGCAGCCAGAGCACCGGTGCCGCCCACTTCGAGCGCGCATGGAAGGCATGGCGCCAGCGCACCGTGGTCTGCGTGCCATTGGCCTCGGGGTCGAACCACCAGGCGCCATCGGCCCCCGTGGCCAGCCAGCGCAGGGCGCCCGAGAACCCGCTCACCGTGTAGGCGAAGTACTGGGCCGGGCGGTAGTGCTTGAGCCCTTCCTGCACGCTGCTGCCATCGGACATGGCCACCGTGCGCGTCTGCCCCGGGGCATCCCAGGGGCCGGTCTGGTCGCGGGTGCCGGTCACCGCAGGCAGAGGGCCGTAGCCCGTGAACAGCGTGGTGGGATCGACGGGCGCGATGAACCCGAACGCCTGGGCGGGCGAGGCCTTGATATGCGTCTGGACCGTGGCGGTAAAGGTGGGCATGGTGCTGGCGTCCGGTTCTTGGAGAGTGAACCGAATGTATTGTGGACGGCGGAAACGATAAATACCGTTTTCCCAAACGGACTGTTAGCCAAACCGTGAACAATTACCCCTTCCCGCAGCGAACGAACTGTGGACAAACCGGATTCAGCTGGCGCTTTGCCTGCGGCGTCCGGGTCTGGGCGCTGCTTCCGCCAGCTCCTGGGGGCTCAGGCTGAACACCGGGTTGTCCGCCAGCATCTCCACCGCCAGGTCGATGAAGGCGCGCACGCGCGCCGGCTGGGCGGCACGGCTGCCGTAGTACACATACAGCCCCAGGTGCCGGGGGATGAAGCCGGTCAGCACCGGCACCAGCTGCCCGCTGCGCACCAGCGGCGCGGCCGTCACGCCCACCAACTGGCCGATGGCATGGCCGCCCAGCACGGCGCGCGCCTCCAGCTCGATGTCGTTGGCGCAGAAGGCCGGTGGGATGGCATGGGCCACGATGTCCTCGCCCACCTGGAACTCCCAGGGCATGGGCTTGCCCGTGGCCGGGTGGCGAAAACCGCTGCAGCGGTGCTGTGCCAGGTCTTCGATGCGCGTGGGCGTGCCGTGGCGCGCCAGGTAGGCCGGTGTGGCGCACACCACCAGCTGCAGCCACAGCAGGCGCCGCGCAATCACCCCGCCCTCGGGCGGATACCCCGAGCGAAAACCTACGTCCACCCGGTCCTCGACCCAGTTGCCGATGCGGTCTTCGAGCTGCACGTCGGGCTCCACCTGCGGGTAGCGGCGCACGAATTCGTCCACCACGGGCCAGATCACCTCCAGCATCATGGAGCGCGGCGCGGTGATGCGCAACGGCCCCGCAATTTCCTCCCGCCCGCGCCGCGCACCGTGCACGGCACGCTGCAGCGTGGCCAGGCCGGGCTGGGCGGCGTCGAGGAACTGGCGCCCCTCCTCCGTCAGGCTCAGGCTGCGCGTGGTGCGGTGGAACAGCCGCACGCCCAGGTGCGATTCGAGCTGCCCCAGCGCCAGGCTGGCGGCCTGCGGGGTGATGCCCTGGGCCGAAGCCGCCTGGCGCAGGCTGCCCAGTTCGGCCGCCTTGGCAAAGGTGGCAATGGCGCGCAGTTCGTTGATGGCCATGGCGAGTTTCCTGCTGATTAGCAAGAATTGCTTGTGAATGAAGCGAGTGATTATGGGCTAGTGCAATGGCAATGGCATGCCTAAAGTTCATCCCCATGGCAGCGCACCACGTCTGCCAGAACCCCGAAATTCAACCTTTCCAAGGACTTCTGCCATGACCGCTCACGCTTCTTCTCCTTCTTCCTTCCCCCGCATCTGGCTGATCACCGGCGCCTCGCGCGGCATCGGCGCCCGCATTGCCGAGGCCGCGCTGGCCCAGGGCGATGCCGTGGTCGCCACCTCGCGCAGCGCCGAGTCCATCACCCGCCGCCTGGGCGCCAGCGATGCGCTGCTGCCCCTGGCGCTGGACGTGACCGACGAGGCCCAGGCCCGCCACGCCGTGGGCGCGGCGCTGGAGCGCTTCGGCCGCATCGATGTGCTGGTCAACAACGCGGGCTACGGCTTGCTGGGCGCCGTGGAAGAGGCCACCGCCGACGAGGTGCGCAGCCTGTACGAGACCAATGTGTTCGGCCTGCTGAACGTGACACGCGCCGTGCTGCCGGCCATGCGCGCGCGCCGCGCTGGCCATGTGGTCAATATCTCGTCGCTGGGCGGCTTGCGCTCGGCCGCCGGCTTTGGCGTGTACTGCTCGACCAAGTTCGCGGTGGAAGGCCTCACCGAGGCGCTGCACGCCGAACTGGCGCCGCTGGGCATCCATGCCACCGTGGTGGAGCCGGGCTACTTTCGCACCGAGTTCCTCGACACGGCCTCGCTCTCGGTGTCCCCGCTGGTGCTGGAAGACTACGCCCCCAGCGCCGGCGTGATCCGGGAGGCGGCCCGCCGGATCAACCTGAACCAGCCCGGAGACCCGGTGCGCCTGGCCCAGGCCGTGATGCAACTGGTGGCCAGCCCCACGCCGCCACTGCGCCTGCCGCTGGGCACCGACACGCTGCGGACGATTGCCGAGAAGTACGCCTTTGTGGAAAAGGAAACGGCTGCTTGGCGTGATCTGGCGGCGTCCACGGACTTCCCCGTGCAGGAAGCAGCTTGAGCCTGATGCGGCGGTTGGTCAGACCATGCCGCCGTTGGCTCGGAGTGTCTGGCCATTGATCCAGGCGCCATCAGGTCCGACCAGAAAAGACACCGTGCTCGCGATGTCCTCTGGCGTGCCCAGGCGGCCCAGCGGGTTCATCTGGGCCAGGCGCTCCACCAGTTCGGGCGTCTTGCCATCCAGGAACAGGGCGGTGGCCGTAGGGCCGGGGGCGACGGCGTTCACCGTGATGTTCTTGCCGCGCAGTTCCTTGGCCAGGATCAGCGTCATGGTCTCCACCGCGCTCTTGGTAGCGGCATACACCGCGTAGCCGGGCATGGCGGTGCCGACCAGGCTGGTGGAGAAATTCACGATGCGCCCGCCCGGCTCCAGCCTGCGCGCGGCCTCGCGCAGGGCGTTGAACGTGCCCTTGAGGTTGATGGCGATCAGCCGGTCGAAGGTGGCGTCATCGGTGTCGGCCAGGTGCGGCAGGTTCGAGGGCATCACGCCCGCGTTGTTCACCAGCACGTCCACGCGGCCGAAGGCCTCGGCCGCCTGGTCGAACAGGCGCGCCACGGCGGTGGCATCGGCCACATCGGCCTGCACGGCGATGGCCTGGCCGCCCGCAGCGGTGATGGACTGCGCCACCACTTCCGCCTCGGCCGCGCTGCCGGCGTAGTTGACGACGACGCGAAAGCCGTCGCGCCCCAGGCGCTGGGCAATCGCGGCGCCAATGCCGCGCGAGGACCCGGTCACGATGGCGACGGGGCGGTGGGTGGATGGATCGAGGGCTGCGGACATGGAAAGCTCCAGAACGGTGGGGATGGGTGTATTGTTCAGTGGGTCCGGGTCTGGATAAAGGCCTCTGGATTGCCATGACTGTTCAGTAGAAATCAACAATCAGCTCCCGCCCCATGGACCGATTCGACGCCATGCGCCTGTTCACCCGCATCGTGGAGCTGGGCAGCTTCACCCAGGCGGCGGACGACCTGCAACTGCCCCGCGCAACGGTCACCCTGGCCGTGCAGCAACTCGAAAAGCGCCTGGGCGCACGCCTGCTGCACCGTACCACGCGCCATGTCAGTCCCACGCAGGACGGCGAGGCCTATTACGCGCGCTGCCAGCAACTGCTCGCCGACCTCGACGAGACCGAGGCGGCCTTCGCCACCGCCGGCCAGCAGCCCAAGGGCAAGCTGCGCGTGGACCTGCAGGGTACCCTGGCGCGCTTTTTCGTGCTGCCGCGCATCGGCGAGTTCTTTGCGCGCTATCCCGGCGTGGAGCTGGAACTGGGCATGGGCGACCGCCTGGTGGACCTGGTGCGCGAGCGCGTGGACTGCGTGATGCGCGGTGGCGAGCCGGCCGACTCCAGCATGGTGGGCCGGCGCGTGGCGCAACTGGCCCAGGTGACCTGCGCCAGCCGCTGCTACCTGGAACGCCATGGCGTGCCCCGCACCGTGGACGAACTGCGCGGCCACCGCGCGGTGAACTACCTGTCGTCGCGCACAGGCAAGCCCATGCCCCTGGACTTCGTCGTGGACGGCGTGCCGCGCAGCGTGCAGCTCAAGGGCACGGTGTCCGTGACGGACGCGTTTGCCTACGCGGCCTGCTGCATGGCCGGGCTGGGCATCGTGCAGGTGCCGCGCTACCACCTGGAGCCGCAACTGGCCGAGGGCAGCCTGGTCGAGGTGCTGGCCGAGTTCTGCCCGCCGCCCATGCCGGTGACCGTGCTGTACCCGCACAGCCGCCAGCTCTCACCACGAGTGCGAGTGTTCGTGGACTGGCTGGCCGAGGTGATGCAGAACGCGCGCTGATTACGCCGCTGGGCGCGAGAACTCCATGACCCAGTTGGTCTCCCAGGTCTGTCCGCCATCTTCCGAGAAGGCCTGCTCCCAGCGCGGCGTGCCGGTGGCGAGGTTCCGGGTCCATTCAAAGCGCACCTGGATAGCCCGGCCCTCGAACCGGTCCTGGCCCAGAAAGATGCCCTTGTCGGTGCCTGCAAAGCCACCACTCACCGGGGGCTGCAGCAGTCCCGTCGCGGAATCCAGGCCACCGGTCACATTGTCGAGCCAGTAGATGCTCCAGCGCCGCGCCTGGGGATTGAACAGGCGCAGCGCCATGCCCACATAGCCCGCATTCCAGGTTTCAGGGATGAAGTCGTCGCAGTTGCCGATGCCGCCGGACAGCGGCCGCGCCGTGCCTGTGGCGTCGAAGGTCTCCCAATCGGTGCAACCCGCAAGCCGGCGCACCAGGCGTGTGTTGCGGATGCGCCAGGGGCCCATCAGGAAGTCGAAGTCGTGGGCATCGCCGGTGGGTGGAACGGGGTGCATGGTGGGGGTCTCCTGCGTGCGTTGCATCATGCGTGCAAGGCCGAGCGCGCCGTGGGTTGCAGCCGGTGGGCTTCGGGCGCGCGGGACAGCCATGGCGCCAGGCCCGGTGCTACCTCGCGCTGCCAGGCACCGCTTTGCGCAAAGGCATCGAGCGCATTGGTGCCATCAAACAGTGCCAGGCCCAACAGCACATGCTCGCCCTCGCGCACCGGCAGGCGGGGAAAGGTGTTGGGGCTGGCATCGCTGGCATACCACGCCGTGTGGCGGGCGCCGCCCGCGCGCAGCGTGGGGCCCATGCGCTCACGGCAGTAGTCCAGCAGCGCCGGCGTTGCAGGCTCCTTGAGATGGAACACCGTGGCATCGAGCAGGCCTGGTGCCGCGCCGCTGGCGCCCGGGGCAGCGCGTTCCGCAGGCAGGCCATCGGCCGCGCCGGGCCAGGCAGGGTGCAGCAGCAGCACGTTGTCCGAATCGACCATGGTGGCGTTGGCCGCATCGCGGTGCGCAGCCCACACCGGGCCGCCGTAGAAGGCTTCGAGGGCCTGCTTGCGCGCCGCCATGCCGGCAAAGCCGCGCAGCCAGACGAAGAGGTCGGGCCGGTCCAGGTCGCGGAACTGGCCGATCACGCGCATGCCTTCGCGCTCCTGGGTTTCGAGGAATTCGCGGTCGAACAGGTCGATGAGCACCTCGCGCTGGCCGGGGTGCAAGGTGTATTGGCGCAGCTCGACGATGCTGCAGTCTGGAAGGGATGGGGTGGTGGGCATGCGGTCTTCCTTGGCTGGGAATGAAAGGGAAGTTCGCAGTGTGCGGCGCAATACATGACAAGGCATGGCAGGTATTGCAGGCACAATGCACACCGTCGTCTTTCCATTCGCCCATGCGCGCCAGCCGCCTGTTGTCCATCCAGATGCTGCTCGAAACCCGCGGGCGCATGAGCGCGCAGGCGTTGGCCGAGGCGCTTGAAATATCGGTGCGCACGCTCTACCGCGACGTGGACCAGCTCACTGCGGCGGGCGTGCCCATCTATGCCGAGCGCGGCCGCAATGGCGGCTTTGCGCTGCTGCCGGGGTGGAAGACCACGCTCACCGGCCTCACCCCCTCCGAGGCGCAGGCCGTGTTCCTGAGCGGCCTGCCCGGTCCGGCCGGTGACTTGGGCTTGGGTGGCGATGTGGAGGGCGCGCGCCTCAAGTTGCTGGCCGCGCTGCCCGCCCCCTGGCGCGAGGACGCGCAGCGCGTGAGTGCCCGCCTGCACCTGGACCCCGTGGACTGGTACCGCGAGAGCGCGCCCACGCCGCACCTGGCCACGGTGGCTGCCGCGGTCTGGAGCGGCGAGCAACTGGCCCTGCGCTATGAAAGCTGGGCCGATACGGCAGAGCGCAGCGTGGCCCCGCTGGGCCTGGTGCTCAAGGCCGGTGTCTGGTACCTGGTGGCGCAGCCGGTGGGCAAGGCGACTGCGGACAGCGGCCCGCGCACCTACCGGGTCGCCAACATCCGCGCGGCCACGGCCTTGGGCACGCCCGTGCGCCGTCCGACGCGCTTTGATTTGCCCGCGTACTGGAGCGCGTCCATCCGCCGCTTCGAATCCAGCCTCTATACCGGCGAGGCAGACCTGCTGGCCACGCCAGCGGGGCTCAAGGGCCTTGCCGCACTGAGCAGCGCCGTGGCGCGGGCGGTGGCGGCCGCGCCGCCCTCGCGCCGCAAGGATGGGCGCGTGGCGCTCACCATCCCCATCGAGTCGGTGGCCCATGCCTGCGGCCAGCTCATGCGCCAGTCGCCCGAGGTGGAGGTACTGCGCCCGGCGGCGCTGCGGCGGGCGATGGTGGAACGCATCGAGGCCACGGCGCGGCTTTACAAGCTGCGCTGAGGCAGGGCCGCTACAAGCCCCGTTCCACCATGTCCAGCAGCCGCTGGCCCAGCAACTGCATCATCTCGGCGGGGGTGCCGCGCAGGGGACCATCGATGGAGAGCAGCGCCATGCCATGCACGGTGGACCAGGCCAGGTACTCGGCGCCCGGGCGGCGTTCCAGCGGCAGGGCGCCTGCGGTCACCAGGTCGTCGAGCGCGGCCGACAGGTGCTCGAAGGGGTTCAGGCCCGTCAGGCCCCCCATGGCGGGGTCGGGGTCCTGCTCCACGCTGAATTGCCCGCCGAATGCGGTGCGGAACAGCCCCGTTTCGGCGTGCGCAAAGCGCATGTAGCCCGCACCCACGGCGCGTACCCTGGCGCGGGCCTGCTCGGTGGGCGTGCCGCCGGTGGGCACATCGGCCATCTCTGCCTCCATGGCTTGGGCCACGGCGGCGACCGCAGCCGCGCGCACGGCGGCCAGCAGGTCCTGCCGGTTGGCGAAATGGCGGTAGGCGGCGTTGGGCGCCACGCCCGCGCGGCGCGTGGCCTCGCGCAGCACCACGGCATCGGGCCCGCCTTGGCGGGCCAGCTCGATGCCGGCATCCAGCAGGGCGCGGCGCAGGTCGCCGTGGCGGTAGGTACTGCGCGGGGTGGAGGGGCTGTTGCTTGTGGTTACGGACATCGGGCCTTCAATGTGGACACTGTCCATTATCTCTGCTATTGTTTGTGAACGGTGTCCACAATTGTGTAGGCATCTTTCGTTGTTCTCATCCTGCAAGGAGATTGCCCCATGAAGGTCGAACCGTATCTGTTCTTCGAAGGCCGTTGCGAAGAGGCCCTGGAGTTCTACCGCAAGGCCCTCGGCGCCGAGGTCACCATGCTCATGCGCTACAAGGACAACCCCGACCAGATGGGTGGCGCTGGCTGTTCGGCCGATGGTGCCCCGGGTGCCGGACCGCAGCCCGAGATGGTGATGCATGCCTCGTTCAACATCGGCGATACCCAGCTCATGGCGTCCGACGGCATGGGCTCGGGAAAGCCCGCCTTCCAGGGCATTTCACTGGCCCTGAATCCCGAGACGGAAACCGAGGCCAGGCGCCTGTTCGATGCGCTGACCGAGGGCGGCCAGGTGCAGATGCCGCTCGGAAAGACCTTTTTCTCCCCCGCCTTCGGCATGGTCGCCGACCGCTTTGGTGTCTCGTGGATGGTGGTGGTGCCGCAATGACGGAAGCCCAGTCCATGCGCCATACCGGAAGCTGCCACTGCGGCAAGGTGGCCTTCGAGGTCGAGGGCAGCATCGACAGCGCCCTGGCCTGCAACTGCACCATGTGCCGTCGGCGCGGCTCGCTGCTGTGGTTCGTGCCGCACGACCGGCTCAGGCTGACCACGCCCGAGGCGGACCTCGCCAGCTATACCTTCCACAAGCACGTCATCCAACACCGCTTCTGCCCGGCCTGCGGTATCCACACCCATGGCGAGGGCACGCACCCCGCGGGCCACAAGATGGCCGCGGTCAACCTGCGCGTGCTCGACGGCGTGGACCTCGACGCCATCCCCGTGCACCACCACGACGGCCTGGCGATGTAAACCCCCAACCCCCAAGGAGACACACCATGATGAATCCCGAACCCCAGGCGCAGCACCGCTGGCTGCAGCAACTGCTGGGCGACTGGACCTGCGAGTCCACCTGCGACACCGGTCCGGGCGAGCCGCCCATGACCAGCACCGGCACCGAACACGTGCGCCAGATCGGCGACCTGTGGGTGCTGGGCGAAGGCACGGGCACCATGCCCGATGGCGGCGATGCGCGCATGCTGCTCACCCTGGGCTACGACCCTGCGAAAGAAGCCTTCATCGGCACCTGGGTCGGCTCGATGGCGACCCACATGTGGATCTACTGCGGCACGCTCGACGCCACCGGGAAGGTGCTCCCGCTGGAGACCGAAGGTCCGAGCTTCACGGGCGACGGCAGCACCGCGAAATACCGCGACACCATCACCATCGTCGGCCCGAACGAGCGCACCCTGACCTCCTCCACCCAGCAGCCCGATGGGAGTTGGAAGGAGTTCATGAAGGCTGTTTACCGCCGCAAGACTTCCTGAACGAAACAACCCGTTGACCATGGCGCTTCGCATCGAAGCTGGTGCCGCTGGCCCTGCTGGGGCTGCGCAACCTGGCCATCTCCAACGTGGTGGGTGTGCTCTGGGCGGCGTCCATGTTCGCCTGGTTCTTTCTCTCGGCGCTGTACATGCAGCTGGTGCTGGGCTACGGCGCCATGCAGGTGGGCCTGGCCTTCCTGCCGTCCAACCTCATCATGGCGGCGTGCTCGCCGGGGCTTTCGGCCTGGGTGGTGATGCGCTTGGGCATCCGCAGCACCCTGGGTCGGGGACTGGTGATGGCGGCAGCCAGCATGGCCGATGCCCGTACCGGTGGGCTGCGCGCGGCGTGCGCCAGCACGGCCGTGGCCCTGCATGGCGGCTACCAACTGGCCTTCTGCGTCTCTGCCGTGGCAGCCGGCATGGCCGCCGTGCTCGGCGGGCTGGCGCTGAGGCCGGCGCCGGTTCCCACCAACGGCGCGCAGCCGGTGCACGCCTGACGGCGGGGCATTGTCCCGCCGCGCGCACCGCACTGTCCTATCCACAGGACTTCTGTTCGCGCGCTGTGGCCTCACTTGCAGGTGCAAGCCGTTCACAATCCGAGCGGCGCACCATACAAGGAGTCATCGCCCCATGTCGACCACCCACCCCACGCCTGTCCTGCAGAGCCAGCCGCTCGGCCCGCTGTGGCCCACGCTCGACCCGTTCCTGTTCTGTGCCCACCACGACGATGCCTACCCTGCGGGCAATGCGTCCTTCGGACCGGCCGTGCCCGTGGACGACCGCCAGATCGGCAGCGACTTCAGCCGCAAGGACGGCTGGAGCATGTACCACGGCGACACCGTGCCTGGCTTTCCCGGCCACCCGCACCGCGGCTTCGAGACCGTGACCTTGGTGCGCAAGGGGCTCATCGACCATTCCGACTCGCTCGGCGCGGCCGCGCGCTTCGGTGGCGGCGATGTGCAGTGGGTCACGGCCGGCAAGGGCATCGTGCATTCCGAGATGTTTCCGCTGCTCAATGCGACCGAGCCGAATCCGCTGGAGCTGTTCCAGATCTGGCTGAACCTGCCCGCGCGCCACAAGATGGTGGAGCCGCACTTCACCATGCTGTGGAACGAGAAGATCCCGCGCCTGGTGCACCACGACGAGGCCGGCCGCGCCACCACCGTGACCGTGGTGGCCGGCGCCCTGCCCGCAGCGCCCGCCCCGCTGGCGCCGCCGCCCGAGTCCTGGGCCTCGCAACCCGGCGCGGACGTCGCGATCTGGACCCTGCGACTGGAGCCCGGCGCGCAGTGGACCTTGCCTGCCGCGCAGGGCGAGGGCACCCGGCGCATGCTCTACTTCTTCGTGGGCGACGGCCTGCGCGTGGGCCCGCAGGACGTGCGCGAGCACGCCGCGATGGAAGTCGATGCACGCCAGGACTGGCTGCTGACCAACACCGGCCCCACCGTGGTGGAGCTGCTGGTGCTGCAGGGCCGGCCCATCGGCGAGCCCGTCGCGCAGTACGGCCCCTTCGTGATGAACACGCAGCAGGAGATCATGCAGGCCATGCAGGACTACCGCCGCACCCAGTTCGGTGGCTGGCCCTGGCCCGACAGCGACCCGGTGCACGGCACCGAGGCGCGGCGCTTTGCGCGCTACCCCGGCCAGGCCGAGGACGAGGTGCCGGCCGCGGCGTGAGGTGCGCTGCCCATCCCCTGCCGCGGCAGGGGTGGGCCGGGTCGTGGACAATCCGGCATCCTGATCCGCAAGGCGGCCATGCCGCCCCCTGCTTTTCCTTGAATGAACGCGCGCCAGAAACCATGAACATCGCCAAAGACACTGCCGTCACCATCAGCTACAAGGTCACCACGCCCGAGGGCAAGCCCCTGGATTCGGGCAACCTGTCCTACCTGCACGGCGGCTACGAGAACATCTTCCCCAAGGTCGAGGCCGCCCTCGAAGGCCATGCCGCCGGTTTCAGCACCACGCTGGACCTGGCGGTGGAAGACGCCTTCGGCGCGCGTGACGAGGGCCTGGTGCGCACCATTCCCAAGTCCGAGTTCCCCCCGGGCGTGAAGGTCGGCGGCCAGCTCCAGGGCGTGGGCAACGATGGCCAGCCCGCCGTGTTCAACGTGGTCAAGATCAAGGGGCCTGAAGTGCACCTCGATGGCAACCACCCCCTGGCCGGCCAGGCCCTGCGCTTTGCGTGCAAGGTGGCCAGCGTGCGCGCTGCCAGTGCCGAGGAAATTGCCCACCGCCACGTGCACGGCGACCACGGCCACCACCATTGATCGGCTCAGCCGGGCTGCCGCAGCGCCTCCTGCGGTAGCTCCCAGTGTTCCCAGTGCGTGTCGCGGCGCCCGCCGCAGCGCGCATACATGCGCTGGGCCGGCGCATTGCCCGGCAGTACCAGCCACTGCAGCCGCGTGGCGCCGATCGCTGACGCCCGCTTGCGCACCGCATCAAACAGCTGCTCGCCCAGGCCCCTGCGCCGGTGGGTGGGCTGCACCCACAGCTCCTTGAGCACCAGCGCGGGCTTCAGGTCGAAGGTGAAGCGGGTCAGCACCCAGACCGCATAGCCAGCGAGCGGCCCGCCCGCACCGGGCTCTGCCACCAGGCAGCCGAACTCGCGGTCCGCCCCGCTGCAGGCCAGCCCGCGGTCCAACAGGTCCTGCTCCGCCACCTTGAAGGCATCGGCATAGCCCTCGAAGACGGCCAGTGCGCGCATCATGGCGAGCAGTTGCGCTGCATCGTGCGGGCTGGCCTCGCGGATGTGGGTGGGTTCAGGCACCCTGGGCACCCTTCTCCACGCTGAAGCCCTCGTCGATCCAGCCGGTCAGGCCGCCGATCATCAGCTTCACCGGCAGCCCCAGCCGCGCCAGCCGCACGGCTCCGCGGTGGGCACCGTTGCAGTGTGGGCCCGCACAGTAGACGACGAACAGCGTGCCGGGCGCATACGCGGCCATCTTCGACTCGATGATCTTGCCGTGCGGCAGGCTCACGGCGCCGGGCACATGTCCGGCCTCGTACAGCGCATGGCTGCGCACGTCGAGCAGCACGAAGTCCTGCACGCCGCGGTCCATGGCGTCATGCACATCCCAGCAATCGGTCTCGAAGGCGAAAGCCGATTCGAAATGCGCGAGGGCTTGGTCACTGGGGGCGGCGGGGATGGCGGCGACGGCGCTTTGGGAAGAGGTCATGGTCGAGTGCTCCTGAATGGCTGGTGAGATGGCTCCAGTGTCGCCAGGGGAGCGCTTTCGGGCCAGTGGCCGACAGGACAATAGTCGGTAACATTGCGCCATGCCCCATCTCGTCGCAATCCTGGCCTACGACCGGCTGTGCACCTTCGAATTCGGCTGTGCGGTCGAGCTGTTCGCGCTGGAGCGGCCCGAGCTGGAGGTGGACTGGTACCGCCATGCCGTGTGCGCGGTGGAGCCCGGGCCGCTGCGTGCCATGGGCGGCCTGCAGGTGCAGGCGCCGCATGGCCTGGCCATGCTGTCGCGCGCAGACACCATCGTGGTGCCCGGCTGGCGCGATGCGGCCGAGCGCCCGCCCGAGGCGCTGCTGCGCGCCCTGCAACGCGCCTGGCGGCGCGGCGCGCGCATCTGCTCCATCTGCTCGGGCGTGTTCGTGCTGGCGCATGCAGGCCTGCTGGCCGGCCGGCGCGCCACCACCCACTGGCGCTACGCCGAGCGCCTGGCCAGCGAGTTTCCCGACATCACCGTGGACGTCTCGGCGCTTTACATCGACGAAGGCCAGGCCATCACCTCGGCCGGCTCTGCCGCCGGGCTGGACATGCTGCTGCACCTGGTGCGGCGCGACCATGGCGCGCGCGTGGCCAATGTGGTGGCCCAGCGGCTGGTGATGCCGCCGCACCGCGATGGCGGGCAGGCGCAGTTTGTGCCCCGGCCCATGCCGAGCACCGAGGTCAGCCCCATCGCCCGCCTGCTCGACTGGCTGCGCGAGAACGCGCGCCAGGACCATTCGGTGGATGCCATGGCGGAATTCGCACAGATGAGCCGGCGCACGCTGCAGCGCCGCTTCAAGGAGAGCACCGGCCTGTCGCCGCAGGACTGGCTGGTGCGCGAGCGCATCGGCATTGCCAAGGATCTGCTGGAGACGCATCCGGCCATGCCCATCGATGAAGTGGCGGATCTGGCGGGCCTGGGCTCGCCCGAGTCGCTGCGCCGGCATTTCCGGCTGCACCGGCTGCCTGCGCCCACGCGCTACCGGCAGGCCTTCTCAGCCCTTGCGGCCGAGCCCACGCCCTTGCAGGACGGGTTCGGCTGACAGCCGCTCGCGCGCAAACTCCACGAAGGCCCGTACTTTGGCCGGTGCACGCCGGCCAGCGGGGTAGACGATGTGCACGGGCACCGGCGGTGGCTCGTGCGCCGCCAGCACGATGCGCAGCCGGCCTGCACGCACACCCTGGGCCGCCTGGTAGGCCAGGCAGCGCGTGAGGCCCAGGCCCGACTCGGCCGCGGCGATGTCCACCTCGTTGCTGTTGCTGATCCAGGTGAACTGCGGCTGGCCCACCACGCCATCCTTGAACTTCCAGGGCGACACGCTGTTGTTGTCGAAGCTGAAGCCGATGGCCCGGTGCGTGGCCAGCTCGCCGGGGTGCTGCGGCTCGCCGTGCTGCGCCAGGTACCCGGGCGAGGCCACCACCAGGCGGCGCAGTGCACCCACCTGCACGGCCGTGAGGCGTGAATCCGGCAGGTGGGCGATGCGCACCGCCACGTCCATGCCTTCCTCCAGCAGGTGCACCAACCGGTTCACGAACAAGGTGCGCACCTGCACGCGCGGCTGGGCGTGCAGGAAGTCCTGCACGATGGGCGCCACGTGCCGCATGCCGAACATGTGCGGCGCAGTGATGGCCAGCAGGCCCTGGGGCTCGGCCTGCGCGCCGCGGGCGGCCTGTTCGGCCTCGTGCAGATCGGTGAGGAGGGGGCGGCAGTCGGCCAGGAAGCGCTCGCCCGCCTCGGTCAGGCGCACCGTGCGCGTGCTGCGCTGGAACAGCAGCACGGACAGGCGGGCCTCCAGCGCCGCAATGGCGCGCGTGACGGCGGTGGCCGACACCCCCAGGCGCCGCGCCGCAGCCGCAAAGCCGCCCGCGTCGGCCACGGCGATGAAGCAGCGCAAGGTGTCCAGATGGTCCATTGTTGCGATATCCGCAATTTTGATTGCCGTACTATGGCTATTCACGGCGGATCTGGCAATGGATATCGTTGAGGCATTCCTGTTTCCCTGTCTATAAGGACCCTCGCCATGGCACCCTCCACCCCCCTCAAGCTCTACCGCATGCCCATCTCGGGCCACAGCCACCGGGTCGAACTCATGCTGTCCATGCTGGGGCTACCGCACGAGCTGGTCCATGTGGACGTGATCGCCGGCGAGCACCGCCAGGCCGCGCATCTCGCGCGCAACCCTCTGGGCCAGATCCCGGTACTGGTCGATGGCGATCTGGTGCTGTCCGACAGCAACGGCATCCTGGTCTACCTGGTGCAGCGCTACGCGCCCGGCAGCCACTGGATGCCGCGGGACCCGGTGGGCCAGGCCGGCTTGCAGCGCTGGTTCAGCCTGGCGGCCGGCATGCTGGCGCCCGGCGCATCGAGCGCGCGCTTTGCCGCCATCACGGGCCGCGAACCCAGCGAGGCGGCGCTCGCCATTGGCTGGCGGCTGTTCGATTTCATGGAGCCGGCGCTCGAAGGCCGTCACTGGTTGCTGGGCGGTGCCCAGCCCAGCCTGGCCGACATCGCCATGGTCAGCTACACCTCGCAGGCCCCCATCGGCGGGCTCTCGCTGGACCGCTACCCGCGCATTGCCGCCTGGGTGGCACGGGTAGAGGCCCTGCCGGGCTATGTGCCGCTGGCCGACCGCCTGCCGGCCCCTAACGCCGTGGTGGCCGCATGAGCACCGGGGCCGCTGCTGCCTTCCACGTGGGCGAACAGGCGCTGCAGGAGCGCGTGGGCGTGCGCGAGCGCATGGCCGCGGTCGGCCCCGTGGTGCTGCGCGACCACATGCCCGACCAGCACCGCGAGCTGTTCGAGAAGCTGCCCACCCTGCTGCTGGGCGCGCTCGATGGCCAGGGCCAGCCCTGGGCCACCATGGTGGCCGGCGCGCCCGGCTTCGTGCAGACGCCCGATGAGCGCAGCATGCAGATCGCCGCGGTGCCCGATGCGGTCGACCCGGTGCTGGCGCAGCTCACGCAAGGGTCGCCGGTGGGCGTGCTGGGCCTGGAGCCGCACACGCGCCGGCGCAACCGCATGAACGGGCGGGTGGCTGCGTTTGACGCCCAGGAGGGCTTGGTGGTGGATGTGGTGCAGAGCTTTGGCAACTGCCCCAAGTACATCCAGGCGCGCGCGCCCGGGCTGCGGGCCGAGGTGGCGCCGCCTGCGCCGGCCCAGGCCTTGGGCCCGGGACTCGATGCCGCCGCGCTGGCGCTGATCCCGCGCAGCGACACGATGTTCATCGCCAGCGCTTCGGCTGCGCATCCGGGGGGCCGGCGCAACGAGGGGGTGGACGTGTCCCACCGCGGCGGCGAGCCCGGTTTCGTGCATGCCGAGCACACGGCCGAGGGCCTGGTGCTCAGCCTGCCGGACTACCCTGGCAACCTGTTCTTCAACACCCTGGGCAACCTCGCCCTGCACCCGCAGGCCGGACTGCTGTGGGTGGACTATGAAGAGGGCGGCCTGCTGCATGTGGCGGCACGCGCCGAGCTGCTCTGGGACGAGGCCTCGCGTGCACGCTGGCCCGGTGCGCAGCGTGTGCTGCGCCTGCACGTGCAGGGCGGCCTGTGGCGCGCGAACGCACTGCCCTGGCGCTGGACCACAGCCGAGCCCGCGCCGCAGTTCAGTGCGATGCGTGCGCGTGCGACGGTGTGAGCGGAGCGATGCGCTTGCGCGGCGTGGTGGCCGCGGCCTCGACCATGCGGCCGCTGCGTTCGTGCGCGCCGTGGGCCAGCTCGCTGATCAGCGTGGCCTCGGGCAGGTTGCGCCAGTAGCGCTGGGGCATCTCCTTGCGCATCATGGTGGTCTTTAGGCGCGCGGGGTTGAAGATGTGGCGGTAGTAGGTGAGCCACAGCGCCTCGCCGGCGTCGGGCGGCGGCGCATCGCTGCGCTGCGCGCCGGGACCCAGGTGCAGTTGGCTACCGTCCCAGCGCACGCTGGCATCGGGCGTGAGAATGGCCCAGTGCATCTGCGTGAAGCGGCGCACGAAGAAGCCGGCATTGGCCTCGGTGATGAAATGGTCGGGCTCGAACCAGGCCACCTGCACGGTCTGGCCATGGCTGTCGGTCACCGGGCGAAAGCGCACGAAGGCGTGCATCTTGTGCATGTCGCGCGCCACCGCGCGCACCATGTGGTGGGCCTGCAGGCGGTCGGCATCGAGCGGGTCGTGGCGCAGCGCACGCTCGTGCGCCAGGCGCCACAGCAGCCGGTACATCAATGCAAAGCGCGCCGGGTTGCGATGCAGCACCAGGCGTTCGCACAGGTGCACGAACGCCTCGGGGACCCGCAGCACCGGGCCAGGCTCCGTGGCTGGCGGCGGGGAGCCGGTGCAGTGCATGCCATCCGAAGGGGTGCTGAACAGATCGCGCGCAGCGGTCTGCGGGGTGTGCCACTCCACCTCCTGCGGGGGGACGCCGGCCTGCACCAGGGTGCGCGCCGCCTGGCGGAAGCCGCCCCAGTCGGTGGGGTGGGCAAGGGTGATGGTGTGGCAGGCCATGGGCGGATTTCAGTCAAACAGGCTGCGCTGCGCGGGGGGAGGCGCCAGGCGGGCCGCCAGGTCGGCCGCATCGAGCGCGCGGCCGGGCCGGTAGTCGGCCGCTTCCACAAAGGGCAGCACTTTCTTGAGCGGCACGTGCAGGCGCGCCAGGTCGGCATGGCGCAGGCGCCGCACACGGCGCGCAGCCAGCAGGCGGTCCACCGTCTGCACGCCAAAGCCGGGCACGCGCAGCAGCAGCTCGCGCGGCGCGGTGTTCAGGTTCACGGGAAAGCGCTCGCGGTGGGCAATCGCCCAGGCCAGTTTGGGGTCCATGTCCAAGGCCAGCATGCCGCCCTGGCCGGCGGGCACGATCTCGCCATGCGCGAAGCCGTAGTAGCGCATCAGCCAGTCGGCCTGGTACAGGCGGTGCTCGCGCACGGTGGGCGGCGCGATCAGCGGCAGAGCGCGCGCCGCATCGGGGATGGGGCTGAAGGCCGAGTAGTACACGCGCCGCAGCCGGTGCACGCCGTAGAGCCCGGCGCTGGTGGCCAGGATGGTGCGGTCGTCGGTGGCGTCGGCGCCCACGATCATCTGCGTGCTCTGGCCGCCGGGTGCGAAATGCGGGGCCGGGGCACGGCGCGCACGTGCCGAGGCAGGCATGGACACCACCTTGGTGGCCGCCTGCGCCTTGCGTGCTTGCCGTGCCTCCTCGATGTGCACCGCCATGCGCGCCATGGAGCGGGTGATGGCGGCCCCGTCCTTCTGTGGCGCCAGCGCCGCCAGGCCTTCCTGCGTGGGTAGCTCCACGTTGATGCTCAGCCGGTCGGCATGGCGGCCGGCGCGCTCCATCAACTCGGGCGAGGCATCGGGAATGGTCTTCAAGTGGATGTAGCCGCGAAAGTCGTGCTCCTCGCGCAGCACACGCGCCACTTCCACCACCTGCTCCATGGTGTAGTCGGGGCTCTGGATGATGCCGCTGGACAGGAACAGCCCCTCGATGCAGTTGCGCCGGTAGAAATCGAGCGTGAGCTGTACGACTTCCTGCACCGTGAAGCGGGCGCGCGGCACGTTGCTGCTGACCCGGTTCACGCAGTACAGGCAGTCGTACTGGCAGAAGTTGGTCAGCAGGATCTTGAGCAGCGAGATGCAGCGCCCATCGGGCGCATAGCTGTGGCAGATGCCCATACCCTCGGTCGAGCCCATGCCGCGTCCGCCGACGGAATCGCGCGGCGCGGCACCGCTGGACGCGCACGAAGCGTCGTACTTGGCGGCGTCGGCCAGGATGGCAAGCTTGGATTGCAAAATCACTGTATGAATTTACAGTGATTTGGAGGTTTTGACCAGCGCGGGGTTATTGCGACAGGGCTTTGCGCATGCGCTACCCCGTGCCGGCAGGCCGGGACTCAACGCAGTGCGCGCGATTACAACGGGGCGGGCGAAGTGGCCGCATCGCCCGGTGCGCCGCCCCTGCGCCGGGGAATGAGCTGTGGGTCGAGCAGGGCCTCGATGCGGGCGAAGATCTCGTGGCGCGAGAAGGGTTTCTTCATGAAATCGTCGGCGCCGATCCGGTTGGCATAGAACTGCTCGGTGGCGTGTTCGTTGCCGCTGATCATGATCACCGGGATGTGGTGCGAAGCCGGTGTCTTGCGGATGTGGCGCAGCGCGTTGAACCCGTTCATGCCCGGCAGGATGATGTCCAGAAAAACCAGATCGGGCGGTTCCTCGGCGATCAGGGCCAGGCCCCGCTCGGCATCCAGCGCCTCGCGGGTGTCATAGCCGGCCGAGGCGAGGGTCTTGCGCAGTACGGCGACGACGGTCGGCGAGTCGTCAATGATCAGCACCTTGGTGCCTTTGCGCGCATTGACACGCCGGTGCTTGCGCCGTTCCTGCGGCGCTGCTGCAGGTGTGGGAAGGGCCTCTGCGGGACGGTCCGTCGGCTTGCGCACGCCGCCCAGAAGGCGGTCGAAGATGCTCATGGTGCGGGCTCGCTTCTAGCTGGATAAGGGCTCATCAGGCGCCAAGTATCCAGGAAGTTGGGCTGCGGCAGAAGGTGCCGGTGCTTCGCCGGTCCCGCCGGGTAAGAAAAAGTGGGCGCTTTTGCGGTTTTTTTGCTGCGGCGGGCGCAATGAATGGGGTGTGCTGCAGGCGCGGTCTCATTGCTCCCCGGCCTTTTGCCGGTCCTTGCGCATGGCGCGCCGCAGAAGCCGGGTGGCGCGGTCGCGGAACGGCGACGCATGGGGCTCCGGGGCACCCTGCGCCTTGGCCTTGGTGCAGGCGGCCAGAAAGTCCTCGAGGATGGCGGTGTCGTCCAGCGTGTCGGAGCCCGGCTTGTGGAACTCGGGGTGCCATTGCGTGGCAGCGATGTAGCCGCGCCCTGGGGCGGGCTTGAGGCGGATGGCTTCGGGCACGCCATCCGGTTCGCTCAGGGCCTCCACCTCGAAGTCCGGTGCCACGCGCTTGATGCCCTGGTGGTGGATGCTGTTGACCCGTGCGCGCGGGGTGTCGGGGTACAGCTGGGCCAGGCGTGAGCCGGGCACGATCTGGATGTCGTGGAAATGCTGGTCGTAGGTGCTGGCGTTGCGGTGCTGCTGGGCCCCTGGGTGCTGGAACTCGATGTCCTGGTACAGCGCGCCGCCGAAGGCCACATTGATCAATTGCAGGCCCCGGCAGACACCGAAGATGGGCTTGCGCACCTCGGCGAAGGCCTTGACCACGGCCAGGTCGTACAGGTCGCGCACGCGGTCGCCCACCCATTCCTCGCGCAGCGGCTCCTCGCCGTAGTTGCCGGGCCAGACATCGGCACCGCCGTGCATGACCACGCCATCGAGCCATTCGGCATAGTGCGCCAGCGTCACGTCACCGCGTGCTGTCTCGCCCGTGGGGCAGGGCACCATCACCACCATGGCCCCGGCGGACATGAGCCAGTGGGCGATGGATTGCTCCACATACTGCAGGGTCTTGCCGGTGAACAGGGGGCGGTTGGGGTCGGCGTGCTGGAAGCAGGCGGACAGGCCGATCTTGAGGCGGGGGGCGGCGGGCATGGGTTGAGGCTCCACGGGGAATGTGCGATGCGGGTCCGCACATGCAATGCAATAGGTAGTTACGTTGTAGCACCGGCCCCTTGGTGCCGTCTGTAGGAAAGGGCCGTGCATCCCCTGCCTGCGCCACGCGGCGCTATGAAATGTGGCTTTCTTCATGAAATGGCGGCGCGCTACCCGGTGCGGGGGGTGTGCGGCCAGTCCTCGCTCACGATAATTTCAGTAACCGGTTGTGACCGGGTTGGTGCGGCTTGTTCGTGGCCGCGCCTGCGCCGCGTTCTACCCGCTCTACCAGATAACAAGGCACCCCATGCGCCACCCCACGATGCGTCTTTCTGCGCTGGCCGCGCTTCTGGCCCTGGCATGGCCCCCGGGCCATGCCGCTGTGCCCCCGGGCGCGGCGGCCGAGATCGTCAACCTGCAGGGCGCGGGCGACCAGCGCGCCGCGGCCATGCCGGATTGGAAGCCGGCGCGCCAGGCCCAGGCGCTGGCGGCCGGTGACTTCGTGCGCACGCGCGAAGCGGCACGCATGGCCCTGCTGTTTGCCGACGACACCCAGCTGCGCCTGCACCAGAACACGGTGCTGCAGGTCAAGGCCGTGGCGACGCCCGCGCAGCCGATGACCACGCTGATGCTCAGCGCCGGCCGCGCCTGGACGCAGACGCGCCGCGCCGACGGCAGCCGCCTCACGCTGGAAACGCCCGCCGCCACGGCGGCGATCCGCGGCACGGATTGGGACATCGAGGTCGCTGGCGATGGCCGCACGCTGATCACCGTGCTGTCGGGCACGGTGGAGTTTGGCAATGCCCAGGGGCAGGTCTCGGTGGCGGCCAATGAGGCCGCCTATGCCGATGTCGGCCAGGCACCGGTGAAGATGGTGCTCATCCAGCCGCGTGACCGCATCCAGTGGGTGAATGCGCTGCGCGCCGACCCGCTGCCCGCGCTTGCGGCGCAGGGCGCAACCGATGGTGGAATTCCCGCCGTGCTGGAGCCGGTGCAGCGTGCGCTCGCGCGCCGCGATGCCGTCGCTTCCTCCGTGGCCCTGGCCCAGGTCCGTGGCCAGGTGCCTGCCGGCTGGGCCGCCACCATGGAGTCGGCCGTGGCGCTGCAGGCTGGCGATTTGCAGGCCGCGCGCACCCGGTTGGCGCAGCAGGCGGGCGCGGCGGCGGGCCAGCCGCCGGTGCTGGCCGCCTGGCTGATGCAGTCGGACCTGCAACTGCTCGATGGCGATGGCACTGCGGCCGTGGCCACCCTGCGCACCGCGCTTGCGCGGCACTGGCCCGCGCATCCGGCCCTGCTGGCGCAACTGGCGCGCGTGCAACTGCTCACCGACCGGGTGGACGAAGCGCAGGCCACGCTGGCAGGAACCGGCGGGTCGGTCGATGCAAGCCTGGCACTGGTGCGCGCCGAGCTGGCCCGCCGACAGGGCGATGGGCCAGGGGCCATTGCCGCCTATACCGAGGCCACGGCGCGCTTGCCTGGCGACGCGCGGGCCTGGCAAGGCCTGGGCAGCGCACATGTGGAGCGCGAGGAGATCAGGCCCGCGCGCGCAGCGTTGGACCAGGCGCTGGTGCTGGACGCCCAGGTGCCGGGCGCGCAGGGTGAGAGGGGCACGCTGGCGACGTTCATCAACCAGTTCACCGAGGCCGGCCTGGCGTTCGAGACCGCGCTGCGCGACAACCCGGCCGACTATGTCGCACTCACCGGCCAGGGGCTCATGCACCTCAAGCAGGGCCGGCCCGAGGCAGCGCTCGGTGATTTCCTGCGCGCGGGCGTGATGGAGCCGCGCTATGCGCGCGCCAAGGTCTGGACGGCGGTGGCCTACTACCAGCTCGGGCGCACGCCCGATGCGCTGGCCACGCTGCGCCAGGCCAGCGCCCTGGACGACAAGGACCCCTTGCCCTACCTGCTGCTGGCGCAGATCCAGACCGACCTGTTCCAGCCCGGCGATGCTGTCGATTCCGCGCGCGCGGCCGTGCAGCGCATGCCCTACCTCAAGTCGCTCAACCAGGTGGCCAACGACCAGAAGGGCAGCGCCAACCTGGGCGCCTCCCTGGCCTTCTTCGGCATGGAGGAATGGGCGCTGGAGCTGGCGCAAAAGAGCTTCTCGCCGTACTGGGGCGGCAGCCACTTGTTTCTGGCCGACCGCTACCGCGGTGAATTCGCCAAGAACTCGGCGCTGTTCCAGGGCTTTCTGACCGACCCCATGGCCTTTGGTGCCAGCCAGCTGCATTCCTCACTGCTGCAGCGCCCGGGCAGCCATGGCGCGCTGGGCCTGCTGCTCGACCGCGATTTCTACCGCATGAGCGCGCCCTCGGTCACGCTCAATGGCATGGACAACAGCCACCGGCCGGTGTCCTGGTTCCTCAAGGCGCAGAGCGCGCGCGCCAGGCGTTCGCCGATCGACGTCGGGGTGTTCAATGTGCCGGCATTCCACGATCCCTCGGGGACGGGTGACATCGGTGCCGAGGTGCTGACCTTTGGCCTGGGGCTGCAGCCCAGCGAGCGCCTGAACCTGTTCGCCTATGCCAACCAGTACGACGTGTCGCTCACGGGCCACAACCGGCTCGACCTGTGGGGCGATGGCTCCGAGGTGCGGCAGACCACGGCGCACAACCGGGCGCGCCTGGGCGTGGCCGGGCTGTCGTACCGGTGGAGCCCGGTGGAGCAGACCTGGCTCAAGATCGGGCGCAGCCGCGAGCGCAACCGCGCCGACAACTTTCCCACCCTGTTCCTCTTCGAGCCGCTGGCGGCATTGGGCGGGTTGAAGGCATCACCCGAGAAGGCCTTCACCGACCTGCAACTGCGCCACAGTGTGGACCCGCAACCCGGGCAGCGCTTCAGCGTGGCACTGGAGCATGTGGCCGAAAAGCAGTCCAGCGAAGTGAGCGGCTACGGCCCCCTGATCCGCCGCGACATCAGCGTCGTGCCCGATATCCTGGTGTTCGCCGGGGTCAACGAGATCGACCGGCGCTACACCGGCCTGACCCTGGCGGGCAGTCAGCAGTTCACGCCAGAGTGGTTGCTCGACGGCGCTGTGGGCGTGCAGCAGATCCGCCACCGGGTGCGCGGCGGCAATGCGGTGGGCCTGCTGGTCCGGGACGTCAGCGAATCGAGCCAGGCCCGGCGCAGCGACACGGAAAAGGTGGTGACACCGCGCGTGGGTGTGGTGTTCACCCCCGCGGTCGGGACCACGCTGCGCATGGCCTACCAGGACTGGCTGCGCCCGCTGAGTGCATCCACCATCACCAGCGTGGAGACGGCCGGCATCCCTGTCGAGGACCGCATGGTGGAGGCCGGCGGGCGCCACCGCCGCACAGTGGCGCAGCTGGGCATGGAAATCGACGATCGCACCTTTCTGCATCTGCGCGCCGACCACCTGCGCGTGCGCAACCCCGGCGTGATCGGGGTGGACCTGCGCACACCGAGCATGCCCTTCCTGGAAGAGATGCGCAATGCGCAGCTCATCAACCTCTCGACCACCGATGTGCTCGAAGGCACGCCAGGTTTCGAGGAGGGCACGCTGCAGGCCCTGGGTGCCGGTGTGAACCGCATGTTCAGCCGCCAGTGGTCGGGCTACGCCAAATACCTGTACCAGCACAGCAGCAGCCAGTACCGGGACAGCACCAGCAACCGCATGGTGCGCGACCTGCGCATCCCCTACATCCCGCGCCACACCGCCGTGGTCGGGGCCACCTGGGCCAGCGCACAGCGCGTGTACCTGAGCGCCCGGGCGGTCTACCGGTCCGAGCGCTTCGAGGACAAGGAAAACCTCACGCGCCGCCCGCCGGGCTGGAGCATGGACCTCGTGGGCTACTGGGAGACGCGGGACAAGCACTGGGTCGTCGGCGCAGGGGTGCTCAACCTGTTCGGCGACCGGACGCCGCGCCAGACGGTCCGGTACGTGATCGATGCGCGCTACCGTTTCTAGGAGCGCGTGGCGCGAGTCGGCGCTGGCCTTGGCGGCCAGCGTGCTGGTGCTGCTGCTGGTCTGGTCCGCCACCTTCACGCGGCCTTGGCACGCGCTGGAGTTCAAGACCTTCGACGTGCTCACCTCCTGGGCCGCGCCACAGCGCGCAGCCTCCCCGGTGGTGATCCTCGCCATCGACGAGCCCACCTTCCAGGCGCTGCAGCAGCACTGGCCCTTTCCGCGCAGCCTGCATGCGCGCCTGATCGAGCGGGTCCATGCCGATGGTGCCGCTGCCATCGGCATGGACGTGGTGTTTGCCGACCCGGGCAGCGAGCAAGAGGATGCGGCACTGGAGCGCGCGGTGGCGACTGCGGCCCCGGTGGCGCTGGCTTCGGCGCGTGCCAAGGTGGAGAGCGGCAATGCCACGCTGTGGACCGACGTGCCCCCCTTGCCCCGCCTGCTGGCCGCGGGCGGCCAGGCGGGCAGCGCGCTGGTGCTGCCCGATGACGATTTCGTGGTGCGCCGGGCCTTTGGCGATGCGGACAGCCTGGCCATGCAGCTGGCGCGCCGCGTGGCGGGAACCCGGGCGAGCGACCTGCAGCCCGCCGAATGGTTGGCTTACCGCGGCCCGCGCGGCACCTTCGACACCCGCTCGTACTACCAGGCCCTGGAGCCGGGGCTGCTGCCGCCGGGGTTCTTCAAGGACAAGATCGTGCTGGTCGGGCGCTCCGCGCTCAGCGCGTCGGAGCTGGAGAACGCGCAGGCCGACCTGTTCAATTCGCCCTTTGGTTCGACCGGAGGCGAGCGCCTGTTTCCCGGTGTGGAACTGCAGGCCACGCAGGTGGACAACCTGCTGGCGGGCGACGGCCTGCGCAGCGCGCCCGGCCACTGGACGCCCGTGCTGCTGCTGCTCCTGGTTCCGCTGGTGCTCCTGGCCGGCTGGCGCCTGCACACTGGCTGGGCCGTTGCGCTGATGGCAGGCCTCATCGGGGCCATGGCGCTCGCCTCGTGGCTGCTGTTCGCGTACGCCCGGCTGTGGTGGCCGCCGCTGGTTCCCATCGCCTCGACCGCGGGGCTGACGGGCGCGACCGCGCTGGTCATCTACGCCACGGTGCGCCGACGCGCCCTGCAGACCCGTGCCATGTTCGCCCAGTACGTGCCGCCGGCCGTGGTGGCACGCCTGGTGGCCGAGCCCGGGCTGATGCGCCTGGGCGGCGAAGTGCGCGAGGTGACCATCATGTTCACCGACCTGGCCAACTTCACTACCCTGTCGGAGCAACTGAGCGCCGAGCAGACGGTGGAATTGCTCACGGGCTATTTCGACGCCATGACGCCTATCATCCATGCCAGCGGCGGCACGGTGGACAAGTTCATCGGTGACGCCGTGATGGCCTTCTGGGGCGCGCCGCTCGACGATGCACAGCACGCCGAGCATGCGGTGCGCGCGGCCCTGGACATGCAGCAGGCCATGGAAGCGCTGGTGGCCGATCTGCGCGCGCGCGGCCTGCCGCCGCTGCAGATGCGCATCGGCCTGCACACGGGGCGGGTGGTGGTGGGCAATGTGGGTTCGCAGCAGCGCTTTTCGTACACCGTGATCGGCGATGCAGTGAACCTCGCGGCACGCCTGGAGGGGGCGAACAAGGCCTTCGGCACGGGCATCCTGCTGTCGGAAGCCACGGCCCGGCAGCTCCCCGAATGGCTGCCGCTGCGCGTGCTCGATGATGTGATCGTCAAGGGCCGGGCCGAGCCGGTGCGCGTCTTCACGCTCTGTGCCGATAGCGCGGTCTGCGCGCTGTCGGCAGCGGCCCTGGACGCATTCCAGGCGGGCGATGCCGCAGCGGCGGCAGCACACATCGATCAGCTGCTGCAGCGCTGCCCGGGCGACCCGGCCGCACTTCGCCTGCAGGCCCGCGTGGCCGAGGCCGCGGCCCTGCCTGCAGGCGCTCCCTTGCCGACTGCCGTGGCACTGGACAAGTTGTAAGAACCTGTGTTTAACAGGTTCTTACGTGGTCGATTCGCGCTGTGGCGGCTTTGGTGCCACCATGGAGCCACGGCTGCGGTCCTGCACCAAAGCCTTTCTCTCACAAACACCCCAAGGAGCCCAGCATGCAAGTACAAGTCAACACCGACGACCACATCAACGGCAGCGAATCCCTGGCCCAATGGGTGACCGACGAAGCCAAGACCCGGCTGGCGCGTTTTCAGGACCATGTGACGCGGCTCGAAGTGTTCCTGTCCGACGTCGATGCCGGCAAATCGGGAGCCAAGGACAAGCGCTGCCGCATCGAGGCGCGTGTGACCGGCCGCCAGCCCGTGACGGTGACCGACGAGGCCGACAAGATGGCCAACGCCTTCATCGGCGCCACCGACAAGCTGGCGCGTGCGCTCGACACCGACCTGGGCCGTGCCAAGGACCGGCATGGCCGGGACACCATCCGCACCGCCGAAGCGGAGTAGCCCTCAGAGATCGAGCACCAGCAGCTTGCTTTTTGCGCGCGAGCAGCAGGGCATGAACTGCTCGTTCGATGCCCTCTCCTCGTCGGTGAGGTACATGTCGCGGTGGTCCACCTCGCCTTCGAGCACGCGCGTGATGCAGGTGCCGCACACGCCCTGCTCGCAGGACGTCATGATGTCCACGCCATGCGGGCGCAGCGCATCCACGATGGAGATGCCGGCCGGAATCGCGTAGGTGCTCCCCGTGCTGGCAATGCGCACTTCGAAGGCGCCATCGCCCGAGGTGTCCTGCGCGGGCGCGCCGAAGTATTCGAGGTGGATGCGCTCTGCCGGCCACCCCAGGTTCTTTGCGGTGTTGACTACATGGTCGATGAAACCGGCCGGGCCGCAGACGTACAGGCGCGAGTCGGGTGCGATATCGGCCAGCACGGCCATGAGGTCCAGTTTTTGCACGGCATCGCCATCGTCGGTATGGATCTGCACGTGCGGCGCCATGGCCGATGCCGCGATCTCCTGCGCAAATGCCGTGCGTGCCGCTGAACGTGTGCAGTAGTGCAGCGTGAAGTCGGCGCCGGTGTTGGACAGGCGCTCGGCCATGCACAGCAAAGGCGTCACGCCGATGCCACCCGCCAGCAGCAGTGTGCGCTGCGCCGGACGCAGTTCGAAGTGGTTGCGCGGTGCGCTGATGGTGAGCGTGTCGCCCTCGTGTACGGCATCGTGCATGCCCACGGAGCCACCGCGTGAAGCCGCGTCGCGCAACACGGCGATGCGGTAGCGGTGTCGTTCGCTGGCGCTGTTGCACAGCGAATACTGGCGCGTGATGCCTCCGGGCACATGGACGTCGATGTGCGAGCCGGCGCTGAACGCGGGCAGTGGTGAGCCATCGGGCCGCGCCAGCTCGAAACTGGCAATGCCCTCGGCCTCCACCTGCCTGCGCACCACGCGCACCTGCAGGGTGTCCTGCGCGCCGCTCATGCCGCCTGCTCCGCTGCCAGGACGCGGTCGATCACCTTGCGCGACTGCACGCCGCCGGCATCGATGTTGAGCATGAGCAGCTTGCGCTCGGGGTAGCGCGTAAGGTTGAGCTGCTGCAGTTCCAGCATCTCGCGGTCTTCGGAGAAGATCTTGCCCTGGCCTTCGCGGATCTGCGCCGTGAGGGACGGGTCGCCCGGCTTGAAGTTGCGTGCCATGCCCCAGAAGTAGTGGATGGAGGTCTCGGTCTCGGGCGTGATGAAGTCCACCACGATGCTCGAGGCCTTCTTGTCCGCCGGCGCCTCGTAGCCGCCATGGCCGGCCAGTGCCACGCCCACCTCGATCAGCACATGGCTTGGGGGCGTGAAGTGGCAGATCTGCCAGCGGTCCACCGGCTGGTCATCGGGCAGGCCGTTCATGCGCAGCGCCATCTGCCAGAACGGCGGTGCCTGGATGTTCTCCATGTGGCGGCTGGTGATGACCTCGTCGCCCTCCACGCGGGTCTTGCACGGAACCTCGTCGATCTCCTTCTGGCCGATGCTGTTGGCGTGCACATAGGTCTCGTGCGTCAGGTCCATCAGGTTGTCGACCATGAGCCGGTAGTCGCAGGCAATGTGGTACAGCCCGCCACCATAGGCCCATTCGGGGCTCTCGGCCCATTCCAGGTGGTGGATCTTGGCGGGGTCGGCCTGCGCCGCGTCGCCGGGCCAGACCCAGATGAAACCGTAGCGCTCCACCACCGGGAAGCTGCGCGTGCGCGGAAAGCCCTGCACCCGCTGGCCGGGCATGGACACGGCCTTGCCATCGCAGCCCACGCGCAGGCCGTGGTAGCCGCACATGAGCTCGCCGTCGCATACCTTGCCCAGCGACAGAGGGGCACCGCGGTGGGGGCAGAAGTCGTCGAGCGCGGCCACCTGGTCGGGCGCAGGGCGGTAGAAGACCATCTTCTCGCCGCAGATGGTGCGACCCAGGGGCTTGTCGGCAATCTCGTCGGGGGTGCAGGCGACGTACCAGGCGTTCTTGGGGAACATGATTTTTGTCTCTCTCCGTGGGGTGGCAGCGCTTTTGCGGTCTTGGTATACAACCAGTCCAGCAGATCGCCGTGTTAATGCGCTTATTGTGGGGAAAAGGCGGGTTTCTGTATACATAGAAAACAAGGAAATCAGCTATCGCAGCCAGGCATATCAACTAGATCGTTGTTTTGTAAGGGCTGCAGTGTTGTTGCCAATGGATGTGAACTTGATTTCTGTATACAGTCGCGCCCATCCATCCCTTGTCTCCTGCATGAACCACCCAGACCCCCAGGCGCTGGCCGTCCTAGGCGATGCGGCCGATGTCGGCGCCTCGCAATCGGTGAAGGCCCAACTGCGCTTGCGCGAAATGATCCTGGCCGGCGAACTCGCCGGCGGCGCGCGCATTGCTGAACTCACGCTGGTGGAGATGCTGGGCGTCTCGCGCACGCCCATCCGCGCGGCGCTGATGCGCCTGGAGCAGGAGGGGCTGCTGCACCGCCTGCCCGGCGGCGGCTACGCAGTACGCACCTTCTCCGAGACCGATGTGGCCGACGCCATCGAGCTGCGCGGCACCATGGAAGGCCTGGCCGCGCGCCTGGCGGCCGAGCGCGGCGCGGACGCGGCGGTGCTGGCCGAGGCCGCACAGTGCCTCGATGAGATCGACGCGGTGCTGGCACCGCGCGCGCTCGATGACGAGGGCTTCTCGGACTATGTGGCGCTCAATGCACGCTTCCACCAACTGCTGGGCCGCATGGTGGGCAGCGAGGTCATCGTGCGCGAGCTCGACCGGGTCAAAAGCCTGCCGTTCGCTTCGCCCTCGGCCTTCGTGGTGGTGCAGACCCATTCGCCTGCGGCGCGCGACATGCTCGTGATCGCGCAGGACCAACACCGCCAGGTGCTCGACGCGATCACGCGGCGCGAGGGCGCACGTGCCGAGGCGCTGATGCGCGAGCATTCGCGCGTGACCCGCCGCAACCTGCTCGCGGCAGTGCAGGCGGCACAGATACAGGGTTTGCCCGGGGTGCAATTGATCCGGGATCACGTCTGATCAATAGCTGTTGCAAGTTATCACAAACGGCGATATCTAAAAGTTGGGAATCCCGCTTGTGAAAGCACGCACGCCGGCCCAGACTTCGCCCCACCCAGCGCTGTATACAACGATATCCACAGGAGACAAAGCACCATGCACAAATGCCACCTTCTGCGCGCCTCGGCCGCTGCCGCCACCCTGATGATGACCCTGTCCGCCTTGCCTGCCATGGCCCAGGACAACGTCTTCAAGATCGGCCTCATTCTTCCCATGACGGGCCAGCAGGCCACCACGGGCCGCCAGATCGAGGCCGCTGCGCGCCTGTACATGGCGCAGAACGGCGACACCGTGGCCGGCAAGAAGGTGCAGCTCATCGTCAAGGACGACACCAGCCTGCCCGACGTGACGCGCCGCCTGGCGCAGGAACTGGTGGTCAACGACAAGGTCAACGTGCTCGCGGGCATGGGCATCACGCCCTCGGCCATGGCCACGGCGCCCCTGGCCACGCAGTCCAAGACCCCGCTGGTGGTGATGGCCGCGGCCACGTCCAGCATCACCGAGGCCTCGCCCTACGTGGTGCGCACCAGTTTCACCCTGCCCCAGGTGTCGGTGGCCCTGGCCGACTGGGCGCCCAAGAACGGCATCAAGAAAGTCGTGACCCTGGTCAGCGACTACGGCCCGGGCATCGACGCCGAGAAGTTCTTCAACCAGCGCCTGGCCTTCAACGGCGGCCAGGTGACCGAGGCGCTGCGCGTGCCGCTGCGCAACCCCGACTTCGCCCCCTTCCTGCAGAAGGTGCGCGACGCCAAACCCGATGCGCTGTTCGTGTTCGTGCCCTCGGGCGCCGGTGCCGCGGTGATGAAGCAGTTCCTGGAACGCGGCATGGACAAGGCCGGCATCAAGCTCATTGCCACCGGCGACGTGACCGATGACGACCAGCTCAACGACATGGGCGATGGCGCCCTGGGCGTGGTCACCTCGCACCACTACTCGGCCGCGCACCCCTCGCCACTGAACAAGAAGTTCGTCGAGGCCTTCGAGAAGGCCAACAAGGGCCTGCGTCCCAACTTCATGGCCGTGGGCGGCTACGACGGCATGCGCGTGATCTACGAAGCGCTCAAGACCACCAAGGGCGCAGGCGGCGGCGATGCGCTGCTGGCCGCCATGAAGGGCCAGGTCTTCGAGAGCCCGCGCGGCCCCGTGTTCGTCGATGCGCAGACCCGCGACATCGTGCAGAACGTCTACCTGCGCAAGGTCGAGCGCGTCAACGGCCAACTCTACAACGTGGAATTCGACGTGATCAAGGACGTCAAAGACCCCGGCAAGACAAAGTAAACAACTCCCCTGAGTCGCTTTGCGCCTTCCCCCGAGGGGGACGCCACCGATGGCCTGGCAAAGCCAGTTCCACGGTGGCACCGGCTTGGGGCGCGCCAGTGTCGACGGCAAGTGGACTTCTTCAGCGGACGGGATGGATGCCTCCCGCCGCGCATTTGCTGCTTTCTATTGAAGTGATTGCATGCTGACCATTCTTTTCGACGGCGTTGCCTACGGCATGCTGCTGTTCATCCTGGCCGTCGGCCTTGCCGTGACCATGGGGTTGATGAATTTCATCAACCTCGCGCACGGGGCCTTTGCCATGGCGGGGGGCTACATCACGGTGCTGCTCATGCAGCGCCTGAACGTGCCCTTCCTGGTGTGCCTGCCGCTGGCCTTCATCGGCACGGCGCTGCTGGGTGCCGTGCTCGAGCGCACGCTGTACCGGCCGCTCTACCACAAGGCCCACCTGGACCAGGTGCTGTTCTCCATTGGCCTGGTGTTCATGGCTGTGGCCACGGTGGACTATTTCGTGGGCTCCACGGGCCAGATCATCCAACTGCCGGCCTGGCTCAAGGGCCGCACCGAGATCGGCAGCGGCGCCTTCATGCTGGGCATGGGGCACTACCGGCTGTTCATCATCGCGGTGTGCGCGGCCCTCACCGTGGGCCTGCAGTACGTGCTCACGCGCACGCGCTTCGGCAGCCGGCTGCGCGCCTCGGTGGACGACCAGCGCGTGGCCGCCGGCATGGGCATCAACGTGAACATCGTGTTCCTGTCCACCTTCGCGTTCGGCTCGGGCCTGGCGGGCCTGGGCGGTGCGCTCGGGGCCGAGGTGCTGGGGCTGGACCCGAGCTTTCCGCTCAAGTTCATGATCTATTTCCTCATCGTGGTGGCCGTGGGCGGTACCTCGTCCATCACCGGCCCGCTGCTGGCCGCGCTGCTCTTGGGCATAGCCGACGTGGCGGGCAAGTACTACATCCCCAAGCTCGGGGCCTTCATCGTCTACAGCCTCATGATCCTGATCCTGATCTGGCGGCCCCAGGGCCTGTTCGTGCGCAAGGGGGGCAAGTGATGACCGCTGCTCCACCCAACGTGCTGCTGCACAGCCGCCGCATGCGGCCCTGGGAGCCCGTGCTCTGGCTGCTGGCCTTTGCCGCTCCGCTGGCACTGCCCAGCCACGCGCTCATCATCAACGAGATCGCCATCGTGGCGCTGTTCGCGATCTCGCTCGATCTGATCCTGGGCTACACCGGCATCGTCTCGCTCGGCCACGCGGCCTTCTTCGGTATGGGCGGCTATGCGGCCGCCCTGTTCGCCAAGCACGTGATGCCTGACCCGCTGGTGGGCCTGGCCGTGGGCGTGGGCGCCGCAACGGTGCTCGGGGCCGTGGCCTCGTTCACCATCATGCGCGGCACGGACCTTACGCGCCTCATGGTCACGCTGGGTGTGGGCCTCATCATGCTGGAGCTGGCCAACAAGCTCGACTGGCTGACCGGCGGCGCCGACGGCCTGCAGGGCGTGGTCATGGGCCCGGTGCTCGGAAGGTTCGAATTCGACCTGTTCGGGCGTACGGCGGCCTGGTACTCGATGAGCGTGCTGCTGGTATTCTTCGTGCTGGCGCGGCGCATCGTGCAGTCGCCCTTCGGTGCCACGCTCAAGGCCATCCGCGACAACCGGCTGCGCGCCATGGCCATCGGCATCCCCGTGACGGCCAAGCTGGCCCAGGTCTACACGCTGGCCGCCGCGCTGGCCGGCGCCGCGGGCGCCCTGCTCACGCAGACCACGGGCTTCGCCTCGCTGGACCTGTTCGAGTTCCACCGCTCGGCCGACGTGATGCTGATCCTGGTGATCGGCGGCGTGGGCTGGCTCTACGGCGGCGTGGTCGGTGCCATCGGCTTCAAGCTGCTGCAGGACCTGATCTCGGCCGTGACACCCCAGTACTGGACCTTCTGGATCGGTTTGTTCTTGGTGGTGCTGGTGCTGGTGGGCCGCGAGCGCCTGATCCGCCCCTGGACCTGGTTCGGAGGGCGCAAGGCATGAACACCACCGCTTCCATGAAGAACGACGCCCCTGTGGGCCATGAAGCCCCCGTGGTGCTGGCCGCGCAAGGCCTGGTCAAGCGCTTCGGCGGCATCACGGCCACCAACAACGTCACGCTGAACCTGCGCCAGGGCGCACGCCACGCGCTGATCGGCCCCAACGGCGCAGGCAAGACCACGCTGATCAACCTGCTGACCGGCGTGCTGGAGCCCACCGAGGGAAGCATCACGCTGGAGGGTCAGGACATCACGCGCCTGGCGCCGCACCAGCGCGTGCAGCGCGGCATGGTGCGCACCTTCCAGATCAACCAGCTGTTCGATTCGCTCACGCCCATGGAAACGCTGGCGCTCACGGTCTCGCAAAAGCAGGGCCTGGGCGGCAAGTGGTGGCAAAAGCTCGGCGCGCGCAGCGCGGTGAACGAGCGCTGCGAGCAATTGCTCGAACAATTCCACCTCACGGCCGTGATGGCCGAGCCCACGCGCGTGCTGGCCTATGGCAAGCGCCGCCTGCTGGAGATCGCCATTGCCCTGGCCTGCGAGCCGCGCGTGCTGCTGCTCGACGAGCCCGTGGCCGGCGTGCCGGCAGGCGAGCGCGAGGAGCTGCTGCAGACCGTGGCGGCCCTGCCCGCCGATGTCTCGGTGCTGTTGATCGAACACGATATGGACCTGGTTTTCAGCTTTGCCAAGCGCATGACGGTGCTGGTAAACGGCACCGTGCTCACCGAAGGCGACCCCGACACCATCGCCAACGACCCGCAGGTCAAGGCGGTGTATCTCGGTCATGGAGAAGAAGCGCATGTCTGAGCTGTTGAAGATCGAGGGCCTGAGTGCCGGTTATGGCGAGGCCGTGGTGCTGCAGGGCGTGTCCCTGTCGCTGGCCGAGGGCGAGACCCTGGCCCTGCTGGGCCGCAACGGCACGGGCAAGACCACGCTGATCAACACCCTGGCCGGCGCCACACGCCAGCATGCGGGCACGGTGGCGCTGGGTGGCGTGGCGCTGCACCGCCTGCCTGCGCACGAGCGCGCGGCCGCCGGCATCGGCTGGGTGCCGCAGGAGCGCAACATCTTCAAGTCGCTCACCGTGCACGAGAACCTGACCGCCGTGGCGCGGCCCGGCCGCAAGGGCGCCACGGCCGCGCCGTGGACGCCTGACAAGGTGTATGCCATGTTCCCGCGCCTGGCCGAGCGCAAGACCAACCTGGGCACGCAGCTGTCGGGTGGCGAGCAGCAGATGCTGGCCGTGGGCCGTGCGCTGGTGCTCAACCCGCGCCTGCTGCTGCTCGACGAGCCGCTCGAAGGCCTGGCCCCGATCATCGTGGAGGAGCTGCTGCGTGCCATCCGGCGCATCACCCAGGAAGAGGGGCTGTCGGCCATCATCGTGGAGCAGCACCCGCAGGCCATCCTCGCGATCTCGGACCAGGCCGCCGTGCTGGACCGCGGCACGGTGGTGCACACCGGCACGGCTGCCAGCCTGGGGGCGCAGCCCGAGCTGCTGGACCGGCTGCTGGGCGTGGCCCGGTAAGTCCCCCATTGGAAAGCCCGCCATGACCATCCAGCACATCGGCCTGATCGGCTATGGCGAAGTCGGCAAGACCTTTGCCCTGGGGCTGCAGCCGAAACCCGGTGTGGCCGCTGTCGGCGCCTGGGACCTGAAGTTCGCGCAGGCCGCCACGCGCGAGACCGAGCTGGCGCATGCCGCCCAGCATGGCGTCACGGCCCATGCCTCGGCCGCGGCGCTGTGCGCGGCCAGCGACCTCGTCATCTCCGCCGTCACCGCCTCGCACACGCTGGAGGTGGCCGAAGAGGTGGCCGCCCACATCCGCCCGGGCACGCTGTTCCTGGACCTCAACTCCGCCTCGCCCGGCACCAAGCAGCAAGCGGCCGCGCTGATCGATGCGCGCGGCGCGCACTATGTCGAGGCGGGTGTCATGACCTCGGTGCCGCCCTACGGCATCCGCGTGCCCATGCTGCTGGGCGGCGCGCAGGCACCGGCCCTGGCCGCTGTGCTGCAAGGCTGGGGAATGGACGCCACGCCGGTCAGTGAACAGCTGGGCGTGGCCAGCGCGATCAAGATGTGCCGCAGCGTGATGATCAAGGGGCTCGAAGCCCTGGTGATCGAAAGCTACGCCACCGCGCGCCAGTACGGCGTGGAGGCGCATGTGCTGCCGACCTTGGCCGAGACCTTTCCCTCCATCGATTGGGAAAAGCAGGGCAGCTACTTCTTCAGCCGCGTGGTGCAGCACGGCCAGCGCCGTTCCGAAGAGATGCACGAGGCCGCGCGCACGGTGCGCGAAGCCGGTGTGGAACCGTTGATGGCCAGCGCCACCGCGCACAGGCAGGCCGCGGTGGCGGCCATGGCACGCGAGGGCGTGTTCGCCGGCCTGCCCAAGGATGCGCCGTGGCAGGACTATGCCGACCGGCTGCTGGCGCACCTGGCGAAGGATCAGGGCGCCTTGTAGATCGTCTGCAAGGTTGTGCGGATCAGCTCTGCCATGGCCTGCTGCGTCAGCGTGGCCGGGCGCTGCGAACTCACGGCCATCAAGAGCTTGCTGCGCAGCCGGGGCTCGCCGGCCTGGCCGATGGGCCGGGTGGTGAACACCTCGGGCCGGCCCGAGGTGGTGACCGCGTTCATGGGCAGCACGGCGCAGCCCGCGCCGTCGGCCACCAGGTCCAGGATGGCGGCCACGCCGTCGATCTCCAGGTTGATCTGCGGGCGCAGGCCCAGCGCCGCCAGTTCCGACTCCACCAGCATGCGGATGGAGTTGGGCCGCGTGGGGATCACCAGTTCGTAGCGGGTCAGGGCCTCCAGCGCGACAGGCGCCTGGTCCTCGCCTTCTGCGCCTGTGCGGCGCTGCACCAGGAACAGGTCTTCCTCCAGCAGGGGCGTGATCTCGATGCCCGGCGACGCAGGCGTGTTGTAGAGCAGCGCGATGTCCAGCAGCCCCGTGGTCAGCGATTCGCGCATGGCGACCGACAGGCCCTCGCTGATGGCCAGCGCCGCATCGGGCATCTGCACGCGGAACGCGCGGGTCAGCGGCACGGTGAGCACCTTGGCCATGGTGGGCGGCAGGCCGATTGCCACGCGCCCGGCCAGCGCCCCGCGCACGCGCCCGAGCTCTTCGCGCGCGCGCTGCACCTGGTGCAGGATGCCGCGGCCATGCTCCAGCAGCAGCTTGCCGGCCTCGGTTGGTATGGCGCCGCGGCCGTTGCGCACCAGCAGGTTCTGGCGCAACTCCACCTCCAGCAGGCGCACCTGGCGGCTCAGCGCCGGCTGGGCGATGTCCAGCACCACCGAGGCGCGGGTGAAGCTGCCCAGCTCGGCCACGCGCACGAAGTATTCGATCTGCTTGAGGTCCATGGCCTGCTCCCTGCTATTTGCAATAGCTCCAATTCGACAATACAAGAATGATATATCTGGTAGTGCCCCTGCCGGCTTCTTGCGGGGCCCCGTCCTGCCCACAATCGGGGCATGTATACAGCCCTGATCGAGCACCCATGACCGCGCCCGCTCCTGCCTTGCGCGGAATCTCCTCCATGGCCACGCGCCAGGTGCTGGCCGAGTTGCTGGTTGCCTATGAAACGCAGACCGGCCAGCGCGCAGCCATCGAGGCCGTGGGTGGTGTGGACGCTGCCAAGCGCGTGCAGGCCGGCGAGGCCTTCGACGTGGTGGTGCTCGCCTCCGATGCCATCGACAAGCTCATTGCCGCAGGTGCCATCGTGGCCGGCAGCCGGACCGACTGGGTGCGCTCCGGCGTGGCCGTGGCGGTGCGCGCCGGGGCGCCGCTGCCCGACATCGGCTCGGAAGATGCCGTGCGCAGCGCCGTGCTGGCCGCGCGCAGCATCAGCTATTCCACCGGCCCGAGCGGCGTGGCGCTGGCGAAACTGTTCGAGCGTTGGGGCATTGCCGGCGAAGTGGCGGGCCGCATGGTGCAGGCGCCGCCCGGCGTGCCCGTGGGCTCGCTGGTGGCCCGTGGCGACGTGGAACTGGGCTTCCAGCAACTGAGCGAGCTGCTGCATGTCGAGGGCATCGCCATCGTGGGTCCGCTGCCGCCGGCGATCCAGATCACCACCATCTTCTCATCAGGTGTCGCCACCACCAGCGAGCAGCCCGCAGCCGCCCAGGCGCTGCTCGACTTCCTGGCCTCGCCCGCAGCGGCGGACGCCAAGCGCCGCCAGGGCATGGACCCTGCCTGATCCCGAATTCCAAGATCCAAGGAGCACAACGCAATGAGCCTCATCATCGACTGCCACGGCCACTACACCACGGCACCCAAGGCGCTGGAGAACTGGCGCAACCAGCAGATCGCCGGCATCAAGGACCCGGCCGCCATGCCCAAGGTGGCGGACTTGCAGATCAGCGACGACGAGCTGCGCGAGTCCATCGAGACCAACCAGCTGCGCCTGATGAAGGAGCGCGGCAGCGACATCACGCTGTTCTCGCCGCGCGCGAGCTTCATGGCCCACCACATCGGCGACTTCAACGTCTCCAGCACCTGGGCGGCCATCTGCAACGAGCTGTGCCACCGCGTCTCCACGCTGTTCCCCGACAACTTCGTGCCCGTGGCCATGCTGCCGCAAAGCCCCGGCGTGGACCCCGCGACCTGCATCCCCGAGCTGGAAAAGTGCGTGAAGGAATACGGCGCCGTGGGCATCAACCTCAATCCCGATCCCTCGGGCGGCCACTGGACCAGCCCGCCGCTGACCGACCGCCACTGGTACCCCATCTACGAGAAGATGGTGGAGTACGACCTGCCCGCCATGATCCACGTGAGCACCAGTTGCAACGCGTGCTTTCACACCACGGGCGCGCACTACCTGAACGCCGACACCACGGCCTTCATGCAGTGCATCCAGGGCGACCTGTTCAAGGACTTCCCCACGCTCAAGTTCCTGATCCCGCACGGCGGCGGTGCCGTGCCCTACCACTGGGGCCGTTTCCGCGGCCTGGCGCAGGAGATGAAGAAGCCCCTGCTCGAAGACCACCTGCTGAACAACATCTTCTTCGACACCTGCGTTTACCACCAGCCGGGGATCGACCTGCTCAACACCGTGATCCCCGTGAAGAACGTGCTGTTCGCCTCCGAGATGATCGGCGCCGTGCGCGGCATCGACCCCACTACCGGCAATTACTACGACGACACCAAGCGCTACATCGAAGCGTCGAAGATCCTGAGCGGCGAAGACAAGCACCAGATCTACGAAGGCAATGTGCGCCGCGTGTTCTCCCGACTCGATTCACGCCTGAAGGCAAAGGGGCTCTGACATGTACGAACTAGGCGTTGTCTACCGCAACATCACCCGCGCCGACCGCGCGGCCGCCGATGGCCTGGCCGCTCTGGGCTCGGCCACGGTGCACGAGGCCATGGGCCGCGTGGGTCTGCTCAAGCCCTACATGCGCCCCATCTACCCCGGCCAGCAGGTGTCGGGCACGGCGGTCACGGTGCTGCTGCAGCCCGGCGACAACTGGATGATGCACGTCGCTGCCGAGCAGATACAGCCCGGCGATGTGGTGGTGGCGGCCGTCACCTCCGAGTGCACCGATGGCTACTTCGGCGACCTGCTGGCCACCTCGTTCCAGGCGCGCGGTGCGCGGGCGCTCATCATCGATGCCGGCGTGCGCGACGTGAAGACGCTGCAGGAGATGAACTTCCCTGTGTGGAGCCGCGCCATCTCCAGCAAGGGAACGATCAAGGCCACGCTGGGTTCGGTCAACATCCCTGTGGTCTGTGCCGGCATGTGGGTCACTCCGGGCGACGTGATCGTGGCGGATGACGATGGCGTGGTCTGCGTACCTGCCGCACGCGCCGCCGAAACGCTCGAAGCCGCGCGCAAGCGCGAGAGCTTCGAGGGCGAAAAGCGCGCCAAGCTCGCCTCGGGCGTGCTCGGCCTCGACATGTACAACATGCGCCCCGGGCTCGAAAAGGCCGGGCTCAGGTACATCGACTGAGCGCCACCACGCGCTAACCGCTCCAGTGACGTCTGCCGTGCGGCGGATGTCATACCGCTGCGCACGGCGCAGCACCTATTTTGATATTGACGATACCTACCATGCGCCTTCTTTCTTCCTCCCTCTCCCGCCGCGCCGCCCTGGCACTGGGCCTGGCCGCCGCCGGCATGGCGCCGCAGTTCGCGGCCGCCCAGCAGTTTCCCACCAAGCCCGTGCGCATCATCACGCCCTTCCCGGTGGGCGGCGGCCCGGACGGCGTAGCCCGCATCGTGGCCGAAAAGCTCGGCCGTGCCTGGAACCAGCCCGTGGTGGTGGAAAACCGCCCGGGCGGCAATGGCTTCATCGCCATCGATGCGTTCAAGCGTGGCGCCAAGGACGGGCATGACCTGCTGGTGCTCGACAACGTGCACCTGGCCGCCTACCCCAGCCTGTTCAAGAAGCTGCCCTACGACGTCGCCAAGGATTTCGACACGCTGCTGCCACTGTTCAAGACCCACTTCTTCTTCACCGTGGGCACGGGCAGCAAGTACAAGACCGTGGCCGACATCGTGGCCGACGCCAAGGCCCGCCCGGGCAAGCTCAACTACGGCTCCTGGTCGGTGGGCAACCCCGTGCATCTGGGCTCGGAGCTGTTCGAGTCGGCTACCGGCACGCAGATGGAACACGTGATCTTCAAGGAGACCACGCAGCTGTACACCTCGGTGGCCACGGGCGAGATCGATTTCGCACTGGGCAGCGCCGCCACCGCGGGCCCGCTGTACCGGGCCGGCAAGCTGCGCCTGCTGGCGTTTGCAGGCCCCAAGCGCTCGGCCGAGTTCCCCGACGTGCCCACCGTCGCCGAAGCCGGCGGCCCCAAGGACTTCGCCGTCACCGGCTGGAATGCGATTGCCGTGCCGACCGGCCTGCCCGCTGCCGTCACCGACAAGATCAAGCGCGACATCGAGCAGGCGCTGACGGGCGCCGATGTGGCCGAGAAGTTCAAGACCTTCGGCTACGAGCAGTTCCCCACCACGCGTGCACAGTTCTCGCAGTTCGTCAAGGACGAGAGCCAGCGCTTTGGCGACGTGATCAAGAAGGCCAACGTCTCGCTGGACTGAGCACCAAGGAGCACACCGCATGAGTGAATTCACCAAGACCCCTGGCTGGCTCGACTGGTACGCGGGCCCGAGCAAGCCGCGCTTCCAGGTGCCTGCGGGCGCCGTGGACGCGCATTGCCATGTGTTCGGCCCCGGTGCGGAGTTTCCGTATGCGCCCGAACGCAAGTACACGCCCTGCGACGCCAGCAAGGCCCAGCTCTATGCGCTGCGCGACCACCTGGGCTTTGCCCGCAACGTGGTGGTGCAGGCCACCTGCCACGGTGCGGACAACCGCGCCATGGTCGACGCGCTGGTGCACTCGGGCGGCAAGGCACGCGGCGTGGCCACGGTGCGCCGCTCGGTGACCGACGAGGAACTGCAGGCCATGCACGAGGCTGGCGTGCGCGGCGTGCGCTTCAACTTCGTCAAGCGCCTGGTGGACTTCACGCCCAAAGACGAGCTCATGGAGATCGCCGCGCGCATCCACCAACTCGGCTGGCATGTGGTGATCTACTTCGAGGCGGTGGACCTGCCCGAGCTGTGGGATTTCTTCACGGCCTTGCCCACCACCGTGGTGGTGGACCACATGGGCCGGCCCGACGTGACCAAGCCCGTCGACGGCCCCGAGTTCGAACTGTTCCTGAAATTCATGCGCCAGCACCCCAACGTGTGGAGCAAGGTCAGCTGCCCCGAGCGCCTGAGCATGGCCGGCCCCAAGGCGCTGGATGGCGAGCAGGCCGCCTACCGCGACGTGGTGCCCTTCGCGCGCCGCGTGGTGGAGGAGTTCCCGGACCGCGTGCTCTGGGGCACCGACTGGCCGCACCCCAACCTCAAGGACCACATGCCCGACGATGGCCTGCTGGTGGATTTCATCCCGCACATCGCGACGACGCCCGAGCTGCAGCGCAAATTGCTGGTGGACAATCCCATGCGGCTGTATTGGCCGGAAGAAGCAAAAGGCTGACGCCATGTCCCTCGACAAACCCTACCTGGACGTGCCCGGCACGACCATCTTCGACGCAGAGCAGAGCCGCAAGGGCTACTGGCTCAACCAGTTCTGCATGAGCCTCATGAAGGCCGAGAACCGCGCCCGCTTCAAGGCCGACGAGCGCGCCTACCTCGACGGGTGGGCGATGACCGAAGAGCAGAAGCAGGCCGTGCTCGCGCGCGATCTCAACTGGTGCATCCGCCTGGGCGGCAACATCTACTTCCTGGCCAAGATCGGTGCCACGGATGGCAAGAGCTTCCAGCAGATGGCGGGCTCCATGACCGGCATGACGGAAGACGAATACCGCGCCATGATGATCGGTGGCGGCCGCTCGGCCGAGGGCAACCGCGTCATCGGCGAAGACGGCGATGCCCAGGCGCACCGCCAGCCGCAGGGCGCTGCGGGAAAGAAAGGAACCTGAACATGGCGCGCATCACCGCCTCCGTCTTCACCTCGCACGTGCCGGCCATCGGCGCGGCGCTCGACCTGGGCAAGACCCAGGAGGACTACTGGAAGCCGCTGTTCGCGGGCTACGACTTCTCCAAGCAATGGATGAAGGACAACAAGCCGGACGTGGTCTTCCTGGTCTACAACGACCATGCCACGGCCTTCAGCCTGGAGATGATCCCGACCTTTGCCATCGGCACGGCGGCCGAGTACCTGCCGGCCGACGAGGGCTGGGGCCCGCGCCCCGTGCCCAAGGTCATCGGCCATCCCGATCTCGCTTCGCACATCGCGCAGTCGGTGATCCAGCAGGACTTCGACCTGACCATCGTCAACCGCATGGACGTGGACCACGGCCTCACGGTGCCGCTGTCGCTGATGTGCGGCCAGCCCGACCCCGTGGCCGGCGCCTGGCCCTGCCCGGTGATTCCGTTCGCGGTCAACGTGGTGCAGTACCCCGTGCCCAGCGGCCGGCGCTGCTACAACCTGGGCCAGGCGATCCGCAAGGCCGTGGAGAGCTACGACGAGGACCTGAATGTGCACATCTGGGGCACGGGCGGCATGAGCCACCAGCTCCAGGGCCCGCGCGCGGGGCTGATCAACAAGGACTTCGACAACGACTTCCTGGACAAGCTCATCAGCGACCCCGAGGCCGCTGCCAGCATCCCGCACATCGACTACGTGCGCGAGGCCGGTAGCGAGGGCATCGAGCTCGTGATGTGGCTGATTGCGCGCGGCGCCATGGCCGATGTGGCCGGCGGCAAGCCGCCCAGGCTTGCGCACCGCTTCTACCATGTGCCCGCATCCAACACGGCCGTGGGCCACCTGATCCTGGAGAACTCCTGACATGACTGCGAACCAAAAGACCATCAAGGTCGCCCTGGCGGGCGCCGGCGCCTTCGGCATCAAGCACCTGGACGGCATCAAGAACATCGACGGCGTCGAAGTCGTCTCTCTGATCAGCCGCGACCTGGACAAGACCAAGGAAGTGGCCGCCAAGTACGGCATCGGCCACGTCACCACCGACCTGGCCGACAGCCTGGCCCTGCCCGAGGTGGACGCCGTGATCCTGTGCACGCCCACCCAGATGCATGCCGAGCAGAGCATCGCCTGCATGAAGGCCGGCAAGCATGTGCAGGTCGAGATCCCGCTGGCCGACAGCCTCAAGGGTGCGCAGGAGGTCGTGGCGCTGCAGAAGCAGACCGGCCTGGTCGCCATGTGCGGCCACACGCGCCGCTTCAACCCCAGCCACCAGTATGTGCACAAGAAGATCCAGGCCGGCGAGTTCAACATCCAGCAGATGGACGTGCAGACCTACTTCTTCCGCCGCACCAACATGAACGCCCTGGGCCAGCCGCGCAGCTGGACGGACCACCTGCTGTGGCACCACGCGGCCCACACCGTGGACCTGTTCGCCTACCAGGCAGGCAGCCCCATCGTGAAGGCCAACGCCGTGCAGGGCCCCATCCACCCGACGCTGGGCATCGCCATGGACATGAGCATCCAGCTCAAGGCCGCCAATGGCGCCATCTGCACGCTGTCGCTGTCGTTCAACAACGACGGCCCGCTGGGCACCTTCTTCCGCTACATCGGCGACACGGGCACTTACATCGCGCGCTACGACGACCTGGTCAACGGCAAGGAAGAGAAGATCGACGTGAGCCAGGTGGACGTGTCGATGAACGGCATCGAGCTGCAGGACCGCGAATTCTTCGCCGCCATCCGCGAGGGGCGCGAGCCCAATTCCAGCGTGGCCCAGGTGCTGGCCTGCTACCAGGTGCTGCACGATCTGGAGCAGCAGCTGCTGTAACCTTCGGCTATCCAACCCTATCGCCCGTAGCCCTTACGCTGCGGGCGTTTTTCATGGAGCAACGACCCACCATGCAGACACGCAAACTCGGCCCCTTCGACGTCAGCGCCATTGGCCTGGGGTGCATGAACCTGAGCCACGCCTACGGCGCCCCGGTCTCTCCCGAGCAGGGCGAGCGTGTGCTGCTGGCCGCGCTGGATGCGGGCGTGACCCTGTTCGACACGGCCACGCTCTATGGCTTCGGTGCCAACGAAACCCTGGTGGGCCGCGTGATGAAGCCGCACCGCAATCGCTTCACGCTGGCCAGCAAGTGCGGCATGCAAGGCGTGGACGTGGCCGGCGACGGCAAGCTGGTGCGCGTGATCGACGGGCGCCCCGCCACCTTGCGCCAGACCTGCGAGGACAGCCTGCGCCGCCTGCAGACCGACGTGATTGACCTGTACTACCTGCACCGCTGGGACAAGCAGGTGCCCATCGAGGACAGCGTGGGCGCACTCGCCGACCTGCTGCGTGCGGGCAAGATCCGCAGCATCGGCCTGTCCGAGGTGTCGGCCGCCACGCTGCGTCGGGCACATGCGGTGCACCCCATCGCTGCCGTGCAGACCGAGTATTCGCTGTGGACCCGCAACCCCGAGATCGCCGTGCTCGACGCCTGCCGCGAGCTGGGTGTGGCCTTCGTGGCATTCAGCCCGGTGGCGCGCGGCTACCTGTGCGGTGGCCTGACCGACGTGTCCACCCTGGACGCCAAGGACATCCGCCGCGCCATGCCGCGCTTCGCGCCGGAGGCCTATGCCGCCAACCTGGCGCTGCTGGAGGGGTACTTCGCGATTGCGCGCCAGGTGGGCTGCACCCCGGCGCAACTGGCACTGGCCTGGCTGCTGCACCAGGGGGAGCACATCATCCCCATTCCGGGCACGACGAGCGTGGAGCACCTGCACGACGACCTGGGGGCTGCCAGCGTGCAGCTCGACGCAGCCACCCTGGCCGCGCTCGACGGGGCCATCAACCAGCACAACGTCGTCGGCCACCGCTACAGCGCGCAGAGCGCCAGCGAGGTGGATACCGAAACGTTTGCCTGAGAACCGGCGCCCCGTGCTGGGGCGACGTGCGCCATCACAGGGCGAGGAACATCAGGGCCGGCGGGCCTGGGTGTCGGTGTGCAGGCTGATCTGCTCGGTACCCGAGCTGGCCGTGCGGATATTGGCTGCCAGCATGCGCGTGCGTGCGGCGCTGGTGGCGGCTTCTGCCTGCAAGGCCGCCATGTAGGCGATGTGGTTCGTCTCTGCCTCGTCGTGGGTCTTGCTCCAGATGCTGTTGGCCGTGGCCAGGGCCTCAGTGGCCCGCTTCAGCTCCAGGGCGGCGTGACGGGCCACTGCGGGATCGGCGCTGGCCGTGCTGACGGCTGCACGGGCCCTTTCGAGGGCCATGGAGGGCGCAGTGGCGCAGGCAGACAGGAACCCTGCGGCCATCGCGCTGATGGCGAGAACGGTGGTGCTGCGAAGCATGGGATGCATGGTGGCTGTTCCTTCAAGACGCTGGTAAGCGGGTCTGTTGCATCCATCCCATATGTAACAGATGCATGTGACCCGCCCGTGGCAGAAATTGAACAGCAAAACCTGTGCCGCCCCGCATGGGGCTTACCCTTGTGGGATATTGTTGTTACCAACAGCGGACCCTGCACCATTCCAAGGCGCACCTATGAGCGTGCGAATGTTACAAGTGGGTGGCCGCTTACTTAGACTGGAGCACCTTTTCGTTGGGGACGGCCGCCCCCAAAAAAACCGCGCGGCGTGAGCGGCGCGGTCCTGGGCAGGCCGGGCGGTGGTCCGCCGGGCCAGGGCTTTCAGCGGCCCTTGAGGTTGCCCTTGTCGTCGGCGATCACGATCTCCACGCGGCGGTTCATGGCGCGGCCTTCGGGTGACGCGTTGTCGGCCACCGGGTAGACCTTGCCGTAGCCGCGCGCCGTGATGCGGCTGGCGTCCACACCGCGAGACACCAAGGCATCGCGCACTGCGCCAGCGCGGCGTGCCGACAGTTCCTGGTTGTACACGTCCGAGCCCACGCTGTCGGTGTAGCCCTCGATCAGCAGCTTGCGGTCGGGAAACTGCTTGAGAAAGTTGGCCAGCTTGTCCAGGCGCGGTGCCGCCTGGGGCGACAGCTCGGCCTTGTTGAAGGCGAACAGCACATCGCCCAACGTCACGATCAGGCCACGCTCGGTCTGCAGCGCTTCCATCTCGCGCAACTGCGCTTCGAGCATGCGCACGCGGTCCTGCGCTGCACTGGCCTGGGCCAGGGCGGCATTGGCCTGCGCCTGCTGCTGGGCGGCACGCTGCTCGGCGCTCAGGGCCTGGGCCTGCGCGATCTGCGCGTTGCGCGCCTGGGCATCCGCGCGCATGCGCGCTTCATCGGCTTCGCGCGTGCGGGCTTCCAGGCGTATGCGGTCAGCTTCGGCGCTGGCGCTCTGCAGGTTGGCATCCAGCATGCGGGCACGGGCCGCATTGGCGGCGATCTCGGCGCGCTGGGAGGCCAGGTAGGCCATGTGTCTGGTTTCGGCCTCGTCGTGCTTGTCGGCCCAGTGGCGGTCGGCGCGCAGCAGGGCGTCGTTGGCTTCCTTGAGTTCCAGGGGTGCGTACTGGCCGACGATGGGGTCGGCGCCCACGCGGCTCACGTTGGCGCGGGCCTGCTCCAGGGCTGGCGAGGGGCCGGTGGTGGCGCAGGCGGCCAGCAGGCCGGCGGCGAGCAGGCTGGTGGCCAAGGCAGAGGTGCGGCGAAGAATGGGGTGCATGGTCGGGATTCCTTCAGTATTCAATGGATGGCAGGGCGCGGATCAGCGAGCAGGCGCCACGGCGCGGCGGTTGATCTCTTCCTGCAGCGCGCGGATGCCGTCCTGCACCTGGGCCAGGTTGCCGGCATTGCGCTCGGCGTCGGCCCGGGTCTCGGCAACGCGGGCATCCACCTCGGCCTCGGCTGCCAAGCGGCGTGCGGCGGTGTAGTCCTCGGCGCCCATGGCCTTTTCGGCCGCCATCAGCTTGTCGCGGGCGCGCTGCAGTTCGACGGGGGCGGTGGCGGTCACGTTGGGGGCTGCGGACACACGGGTGAGCGTGGTGCGGCTCACGGCCATCTGCTCGGTGGGTGCCGGCGGCTTGGAGGCGCAGGCGGTCAGCGCGGCCAGGGCCAGCACAGAGATGGCGATGCGAAGTGCGGCGGAGGAATGGTGCATGGTTCGGGGCTCCTGTGGAGGATGAGGGACCTGGGTGCCGATGGAGGCATGGCGGAGGCAGGAAGGCCTGCCGGGCTGGGTCCCGAGAAGGTGCGGGTTGAGTTGCATTGTTCGCGGCCAGCCCCGCAAGCCGCGTAGTCCCCGCCACAGTTCGCCTGTGGGCAGGGTCTTACATCGTTTTACTTTTGCAGGCCCGGAGGGCCTCCACGTCATGGCAGGTTTTCGCGGAAGACGACCTGGCTGCGCGTGGTCTCCACGCCCGGGAGTGCGGGCCGCCCATCGCGCAGATTGGCAAAGATCCTCACGCAGCTGGTGATGGTGCTCAAGGGGTTCTGCGTGATCACGGCGTCCATGCTGCCGTCGATCAACTGGGCGCGCGTGTCCGGCGTGAGTCCGTGGCCGATGAACACCACCTTGTGCTGCATGCCGCCTTCCTGCAGCGCGCGGGCGATGCCGTCCGAGGCGCCGCCGATGTTGTAGATGCCGGCCAGGTCGGGGTGGCGCTCCAGCAGGGTGCGCGTCTGGCGCTAGTTCTTCTCGGAGTCGTCGAGCCCCTCGCGCAGGCCCACCACGGTGAGCTGCGGGAACAGTTCTTCGAGCACGGGCAGGAAACCCGCTTCGCGCTCCTGGTGCGCCGCGTAGCGCAGGCTGCCGGCCACCAGTGCCACCTTGGCCTCTCGCGTGCCGATGAAGCGGCCGATCAGGTAGCCCGCCGTGCGGCCCGCGGCGCGGTTGTCCAGGCCCACATAGCCCACGCGCTGCGAATTGCCCAGGTCCGAGATCACGGTGACCACGGGCACGCCGCGCTCGGCCAGCGTGGCCACGGCCTCGCGCAACTGGGGATGCTCCAGCGCCATCATCACCAGGCCGTCGTAGCGCTTGCCGTGGTGCAGCAGCGCCTGGGCCAGGGCCTCGGGGTTGAAGCTGTCCACCGTCTCGGCACGGCACTTGACATGGAAGGGCGCCCAGTGCTCCTGCGAGTGGCTGACCATGTCGCCCAGCATGGTGAGACGTATGCCCTGCCGCTCGCCGGGCAGGAGGCGGCGCTCGACGCCCTGCTGGCGGCGCAGCCGGCCGCCGTGCTGATGGATGCCAGCCGGCTCGAGGACCTGCAGGCCGTGGGCCAACTGGTCTGGCGCCGCGCCCAGCAGGCGCGGCTGCTGGCGGTGGGGCCCAGCAGCGTGGTGCAGGCGCTGGCAACGCAGTGGCCATCTGCCGCCGCGGCCCCAGCCGCGCCCCTGGCCGCGGTCGAGGGGCCGGTCTTTGTGCTGGCCGGCAGCCTCTCGCCGGTGACGGCGCGGCAGGTCCGTGCAGCCACCTCCTATGAGCCGATGCCCATCGATGTGGCGGCCCTGGTGCAGGGCCGCGAGGAGGCCGCCCACGTCCTGGCTGCACGCCTGGCCGCCAAACTGCGTGCCGGGCGCAGCGTGCTGGCGGTGAGCGCGGGTAGCGCGGCCCAAGGAGCGTCGCCGCACCAGGTGGCCGAGGCCGGTGGCCGGCTGCTGGCCGGGGTGCTGGCCCAGGTGCCGCTGCGCCGCATCGGCATCGCCGGGGGCGATACCTCCAGCCTGGCGGTGCAGGCGCTCGCAGCCTGGGGTCTGTCCTACCGGGCTTCGCTTGCGCCCGGCGTGGCGCTGTGCCGGCTGCACAGTGACAAGGCCGCGCTCGACGGGCTGGAGATCATGCTCAAGGGCGGGCTGATGGGGCCAGAGGACCTCTTCGAGCGCTTGCTGCACGGCGGCGCCTGACACCGCCGCACCCATGAAAAAGGCCGGCCACCCTTGCGGGCAGCCGGCCTTTTTGCTGGCCAGGGCTGGCGGCTTACTTGGCCACCACGCGCACCATTTCCAGGCACTTGTTCGAGTATCCCCATTCGTTGTCGTACCAGCTCACGACCTTCACGAAGGTGCCGTCGAGGGCGATGCCGGCGTCGGCGTCGAAGATCGAGGTGCGGGTGTCACCGCGGAAGTCGGTGGCCACCACCTTGTCTTCGGTGTAGCCCAGCACGCCCTTGAGCGCGCCTTCGGACTGGGCCTTCATCTCGGCCTTGATCTCTTCGTAGGTGGCGGCGTTTTCCAGCTCCACGGTCAGGTCAACCACGGAGACGTCGCTGGTGGGCACGCGAAAGGACATGCCGGTCAGCTTTTTGTTCAGCGCAGGGATCACCACGCCCACGGCCTTGGCAGCGCCGGTGCTCGACGGGATGATGTTTTCCAGGATGCCGCGGCCGCCGCGCCAGTCCTTGTTGGAGGGGCCGTCCACCGTCTTTTGCGTGGCGGTGGCAGCGTGCACGGTGGTCATCAGGCCGCGCTTGATGCCCCATTTGTCGTTGAGCACCTTGGCCACAGGGGCCAGGCAGTTGGTGGTGCACGAGGCGTTGGAGACGATGGCCTCGCCCTTGTAGCTCGTGTGGTTCACGCCGTACACGAACATGGGGGTGTCGTCCTTGGAAGGGGCCGACAGGATGACCTTTCTGGCGCCGGCGTCCAGGTGCTTCTGGGCCGTGACCTTGTCCAGGAACAGCCCGGTGGATTCGATCACCACGTCCGCGCCAACCTCGTTCCACTTGAGGTTGGCGGGGTCGCGCTCTTGCGTCAGGCGGATCTTCTTGCCGTTGACGATCAGGGTATTGCCGTCCACCGACACTTCGCCCTTGAAGCGGCCGTGCACCGAGTCGTACTGCAGCATGTACGCCAGGTACTCGGGCTCCAACAGGTCATTGATCGCAACGACTTCGATGTCGCTGAAATTCTGGATGGCGGAGCGCAGCACGTTGCGGCCGATGCGGCCAAAGCCGTTGATGCCAATCTTGATCGTCATTTCCAAGGTTCTCCAAACGTTAAGGAATCAGGGTTGACATTGCGCCGCCTGTGCGAATGTCGAGAGGTAGCCCAGGCGCTGCACCGAGGGGGTGGGCTGCGTCTGGTAGAAGTAGACACTGGGCTGGTCGAAAGTGGGCACGGCCGTGTCGGCCCCCAGGCACATCGTGCCGTTGGCGTAGCAGCGCAGGTGGAATGGCGAGACGGTGGCCGTGCCCGTGGGCGTGGTCAGCAACTGCGGGAAGCTCTTCTCGGCCCAGTCGAGCACGCAGTCCAGCGGCGTCGATGTGCCGGTGCCGTGCAGCGGGTAGGTCGCAAGCGCCCCGCCGGTGCGCGACTGGACGATGAGTTGGGAGATGCGCGACCCCGGGGCGGTGGGGGTGAAGGCCACCAGGGTCGAGCAGCCCTGTCCGGGCTGCAGCACGGCATTGGAGCAGCCGTCCGAGCCTGCCGGGATCAGGAAGTCCCCCTGGGCGACGACCGGGCAGCCGATGCCGGCGCAGGTCGCCAGGGCGGCGCCGCTGGAGATCACCGCGCCCAGCTGCAGCGGCGCACTGCTGCGGTTGAACACCGAGAAGTACTGCGTGGCAAATGTGGCGTTGAGCGGAACCTTGCCGAAGTTGTGGCCGGCCGGCGGGTCGGTGATCTCCACCTGGGCGTGGGCCGACAGGCAGGCCAGCGACAGCACGGCCATGGCGGCCAGGGACTTGCGGGGGAACAGGGTCGGGATCATGGCAGCTCCTTGAAAAGGGGGAAGTCAATGAAAACGACTAGCGTGCCGGCCACATGTAACGGCGTCAAGCATGCAAAGAGGCCGCAACGTGCTGTAAATCACGCGAAACCTCTGCATATTTGCACAATGTTACGTTGCTGCTGCGTCGCACCCTGTCAGCGGCCGCCCTTAAGCACGGCCTGCACGGTGGCAGCCACGTTCTCTTCGGTGAAACCAAAGTGCTTGAACAGCACGGGGGCCGGGGCCGATTCGCCGTAGGTGTCGAGGCCCACCACGGCGGCGCAGCCGTACTTCCACCAGCCATCGGTCACACCCATTTCCACCGCCACGCGGGGGATGCCGGCGGGCAGCACGGACTTCTTGTACTTGGCGTCTTCGCGGTCGAAGGTGGTGTTGCTGGGCATGGAGACCACGCGCACGGCGATCTTGCGATCGGCCAGCAGGCGCTGGGCCTTCAGCGCCAGCTGCACTTCGGAGCCGGTGGCGATGATCACGGCCACGGCCTTCTTCTTGAGGCCCACATCGGCCGGCTCGCTCAGCACATAGGCGCCGCGGCTGATGTCACCCAGGTCGCTCTTGGGCGCGTAGGGCAGGTTCTGGCGCGACAGCAGCAGTGCGGTGGGCTTGTCCTTGTTGGACAGGGCCACACTCCAGGCCACGGCGGTTTCGGCCGTATCGGCGGGGCGCCACACATCCAGGTTGGGGATCAGGCGCAGGCTGGCGGCGTGCTCCACCGACTGGTGGGTGGGGCCGTCCTCGCCCAGGCCGATGGAGTCGTGCGTGAAGACATGGATCACGCGCTGCTTCATCAGCGCAGCCATGCGGATGGCATTGCGGCTGTAGTCGCTGAAGGTCAGGAAGGTGCCGCCGTAGGGGATGAAGCCGCCATGCAGCGCAATGCCGTTCATGATGGCGGCCATGCCGAATTCGCGCACGCCGTAGTTGATGTGGCGCCCGCCGATCTTCTGGCCGTCGGCCATTTCGGTCTTGACCACGTTGCCCTGCATGTCGAAGCGCAGGTTGGGCGTGCTCTTGGTGTTGGTCAGGTTGGAGCCGGTCAGGTCGGCGCTGCCACCCAGCAGTTCGGGCAGGGCGGCGGTGAAGGCTTCCAGCGCCAGCTGGCTGGCCTTGCGGCTGGCCACGGTCTCACCCTTGGTGTGGGCGGCGACCACGGTGTCCACAGCCACCTGGGCGAAGTTGGCGGGCAACTGGCCCTGCATGCGGCGCGTGAACTCGGCGGCCAGTTCGGGGAAGGCGGCGCTGTAGGCGGCAAAGCGCTCATTCCAGGCAGCTTCGGCGGACTGACCGCTGGCCTTGGCATCCCAGGCGCTGTACACGTCTTCAGGAATGGAGAAGGGCTCGTGGCTCCAGCCCAGGGCCTCGCGGGTCAGGGCGATTTCCTCGGCGCCCAGGGGCTCGCCGTGGGCCTTGGCGGTGTTGGCGCGGTTCGGGCTGCCCTTGCCGATGTGCGTCTTGCACACGATCAGGGTGGGGCGCTCGGTCTGCTTCTTGGCATCGGCGATGGCGGCGGCCACCTTCTCTGCGTCGTGGCCATCGATGGGGCCGATCACGTTCCAGCCGTTGGCCACGAAGCGCAGGGGCGTGTTGTCGGCGAACCAGGGTGTGACCTGGCCGTCGATGCTGATGCCGTTGTCGTCGTACAGGGCGATCAGCTTGTTGAGCTTCCAGGCGCCGGCCAGCGACACGGCTTCATGGCTGATGCCTTCCATCAGGCAGCCATCGCCCAGGAAGACATAGGTGTTGTGGTCCACGACGGCATGGCCTTCGCGGTTGAATTCGGAGGCGAGCAGCTTCTCGGCCAGGGCGAAGCCGACGGCGTTGGTGATGCCCTGGCCCAGCGGGCCGGTGGTGGTTTCCACGCCGGGGGTGATGCCCACTTCAGGGTGGCCGGCGGTCTTGCTGTGCAGCTGGCGGAAGTTCTTGAGCTCACCGATCGGCAGGTTGTAGCCCGTCAGGTGCAGCAGCGCGTACAGCAGCATCGAACCATGGCCATTGCTCAGCACGAAGCGGTCGCGGTCGAACCACTGGGGGTTCGTGGGGTTGTGCTTGAGGTGGCGACCCCACAGGGCCACGGCCATGTCGGCCATGCCCATGGGGGCACCGGGGTGGCCGGAGTTGGCTTGTTGAACGGCGTCCATGGCCAGCGCGCGGATCGCGTTTGCCATTGGTTGGTTGTGCAGGGTGTTGGCCATGGAAAGAGCGGCTCCGGGTGGGGGAGGTTCAGGGGAAACCCGGTATTTTACCGGGGAGCGCCCCAGTGCCTGTTTCCATGCTCGCAAACACGTTCCTGTGCCCGGGTCGGCAGCCGATGCACTACAGTGCGGCTGATGCAAGGACTGCACCTCACCGCCGACCTCCATGGCTGCCGCTGCGCCCCTGAATGGCTGCTCGATGCCGCCGCCCTGGGCCGCGCCTGTACCGACGCCGTGCACGCCGCTGGCCTGCAGTCCGTGGGCCAGTTGTTCCACGGATTTCCCGCCACAGCGCAAGGGCCTGGCGGTGTCACCGCCACCATTTTGCTGGCCGAGTCGCACCTGTGCGTGCACACCTGGCCCGAGCAGTGGGCTGTGACGCTGGATGTCTATGTCTGCAACTTCGGTGCCGACCATTCGGCCAAGGCGCGCGCGCTCATGGAGGCGCTGCTGGCCCTGTTCGAGCCCTCCCATGTTCAGCGGCATGCGCTGCAGCGCGGCGCCGTGCAGGAGGTGGCCGCATGAGCGCGGCCGCCCAGGTGCCGGCCCTGCTGCTGGCCGCCGGCCGTGGCGAGCGCATGCGCCCGCTGACCGACACCACGCCCAAGCCGCTGTTGCAGGTGCAGGGCCAGCCACTGCTGGTGTGGCACCTGCAGGCCCTGGCCGAGGCCGGCGTGGGCGAGGTGGTGATCAACACCGACTGGCTGGGCGAGCAGATCGAAGCACACTGCGGCACCGCCTTCGGCACGCACCATTCACGCCGGGGCAACCACCGGCTGGAGATCGCCTATTCCCGCGAGGGCCGCGACTTCGGCGGCGCGCTGGAAACGGCGGGGGGCATCGCGCGCGCGCTGCCGCTGGTGGAGTCGGATGTGTTCTGGCTCGCTGCGGGGGATGTGTACACGCCCGACTTCACTTTCGATGCGCAGGCCGTGCAGGCCTTCAAGGCCAGCCGGCAACTGGCCCATCTGTGGCTGGTGCCCAACCCTGCGCACAACCCGCGCGGCGATTTCGGCCTGTCGGCCGAGGGGCTGGCGCTGAACCTGCCGGCCGACGACCCCGCGCCGCGCTACACCTACAGCACCATTGCCCTGCTGCATGCCGAGCTGTTCTTCACACCCTGGTGCGACATCCCTGTGGGCAACCCGGGCGGCATCAAGGCACCGCTGGCGCCGCTGCTGCGCCGCGCCATGGATGCTGGCCGCGTGGGCGCCTCGCTCTACAGCGGCCGCTGGACCGATGTAGGCACGCCCGAGCGCCTGGCCGAGCTCAACCGCTGAAGGCCCCCTGCGCTCATTTGGCGGCGGCCGCGAAGGCTGGCTGCACGGCAATGGCAGGACCGTTCTCGCATGCGCGCAGCAGCCACTCGCTGGGGCGAAAGCGCGCCTCGGGCCCATCGGGCGCGGGCTTGCCCACCTCGGCCTGGACATCGTAGGCAATGGGCGGCACCTGGTACAACGCCATCTGTCCCTTGCGGCAGGCCAGTGCCGGCACGATTTTGTGCACCGCCCAGCTTTGGCTGGCCGTGTCGAAACGGTAGACCGGGCCCAGGGTCTGGTCCTGCGCCAGCTCCAGGCGCAGCGGTGTGGTCTGCAATGCGCTCACCCAGGCGCCGGCAATTTCCACCGGCTGTGCAAAGCGCACGGATTCCAGCCCGTGCAGGGCGAGCGGCTTTCCGGGCTCGCCCTTGTCGAAGGGGTCGTTTCGGTTGATCAGGCTGCCTGCGGGGATCAGCAGCTCGCCATACTGGAAATCCGCAGGCAGCACGAAGCGCTCCCGGCTGGCGCGCACCACGGCGCCGTCCTGCCGCGCCTGCTCTGTGCGGACGGACAGGTACCACTTCAGGGCGATCAGCGCATGGCACAGCACGGCCACGGCGCACAGGATCTGCAGCGCGCGCCGGGTGAGCATCCACTTCTGCGGAATGTCCACGAAGCGGACATAGGCGGCATACACCAGCAAGGCCCCCGTCAGTGCCAACCCCAGCACGGGGAGCAGCAGCGTGAAGATGAAGTTCAACAGGGAGCCGAGCAGGAGAAGCATGGGGCCCGAGTCTGCCACGCCCGTGGCCAGGGCGACCGGTGCGGCGGGGAGCCGCGTGGCGCACAAGCCACGCGCTCTGGCGGCGGTGCCCCAGGCCGGGCTATCGCGCCTGGGCCCGGAGGCTCACTCTGCGGCGCGGCCGGAAGGCGCCTGCGCGGCCTGCGGCGAACTGCCCAGCATGCCCGCCAGGCTCTGCGCCATGCCGGTGATGCCTTCATTGGAGAGGCCAGCGTCCTTCATCACCGCGTCCACGATGGGTTTGGCGATCTGGTACTGCAAGGCCGAGTTCAGGACCTGCTCCGGGAAGGTGCCCTGCGCACCGTTGCCGCTTTGCCCGGAGCCCTGGCCGGGCGCGCCGCCCGGCAGGCCGCCAACCTGCACGATGCGGATCGAATCGATCTTTTCCATGGGGCGCACGGCCTGGGCAATGATCTGTGGCAGCTGCTGCAGCAGCAGGCTGCGCACCTGCAGGTCCACCTGGGCGGCCGAGAGGGTGTTGAGCGCCTCGTTCAGCGCGCGCTTGCCCTCGGCCTCGGCCAGGGCCGCGGCCTGGCGCGCACGGGCTTCGATGGTGATGGCTTCGGCGCGGTCCATCGCGGCTTCCTTCTCGGCAGATGCAGAGACCCGGATCGAGATGGCGTTCTGCTCGGCGTCCTTGGAGGCCTCGATCAGCTGGATGTTCTTGTCGCGCTCGGCCACGGCCACCTGGCGCGCGGTGTTCACGGCTTCCTCGGCCTTCACGGCCTCGGCACGCGCCAGGTTGGCGGCGGCGTCGGCGTCGGATTGCTCGCGCGACTTGGTGGCGATGGCGATCTGCGTGTCCTGGCGCGCGATCTCCACCTGCTTGCGCTGTTCGGCGCGCTTGGTCTCGGTATGGCGCTCCAGTTCGATCTCACGCGTCTGGATCACCAGGTTCTTCTCGATCTCGGCGGCCTTGATCTCGCGCTCGGCCTCGATGCGCTTCTGGCTCACCTGGCGCTCGGCCTCGATCTTGGCGGCCTCGGCCTCGCGGTTGCGCTCGGCCTGCTGCGTGGCGATCAGTGCGGCCTGTTCGGCGCGCGTGGTCTCGATCTCGCGCTTTTGCGACAGCGAGGCGAACTCCTGGTCCTTCTCGATGGTGAGCTTCTGGCGCGTGGCCTCCAGGTCCTTGGTGCGCACCTGCACCTCGGTGTCCTGCTCCACATCGTTGCGCTGCTTGCGCCGCGCCTCGGTCTGCTCGGTCAGGCGCGTCAGGCCCTCGGCGTCGAAGGCGTTGTTGGGGTTGAAGAACTGCTTTTCGGTCTGGTCCAGGCTGGTCAGCGAGACAGACTCGAGCTCCAGGCCGTTCTTCTCCAGGTCCTCGGCCACCGCGTTCTGCACCGCCTGCACGAAATCGCGGCGCTTGTCCTGCAGTTCCTGGATGGTCATGGTCGCGGCCGTGGCGCGCAGCGAGTCCACGAACTTGTCTTCCACCAGGGCCTTGAGCTCTTCGGGGCTCATGGTGCGCGCGCCCAGCGTCTGGGCAGCGATGCTCACGGCTTCCTCGGTCTGCTTGACGCGCACGAAGAAGGCCGCCGTCACGTCCACGCGCATGCGGTCCTTGGTGATCAGGCTTTCCTTGGCGCGGCGCACCACCTCCAGCTTCAGGGTGTTCATGTTCACCAGCACGCGCTCATGGAATACCGGCAGCAGGATGGCGCCGCCATCCATGATGACCTTCTGGCCTCCCAGGCCCGTGCGCACGAAGGCGGTTTCCTTGGTGGAGCGCTTGTACAGGCGCGCAAAGACGATGCCGATGGTCAGCAGCGCCAGCAGGGCAATGCCGGCAATCGCGCCCAGTTCGATCAGGTTGCTCATTTCTCAGTCTCTCCCTCGGTTGGTGTCGGTATGTTGATGGCAATGGGCGGCTACATCAACCCCGGGTGGGGGTTGGCAATGCAGCGGTAGAAGGCCCCGATCTTGCGCACGATGAGGATCTGCGCGCCTTCGTCGAAGACCTCGTCATCCAGGTCGGGCTCGACCATCAGGTAGTGGGTGCGGCCGTGCGCGTCGCGCACCCGCGCCTGCGCTGCCAGTCCCCGGCGTGCAGAACCCGCAGAGACGATGCCGTGCCGCCCGATCAGCGACATCTCGCTCACGGCCGAGGTCTCGTCGCGCGGGATGATGTGGGCGATCAGGGCGCCCAGGCTGCGCACCGTGGCCATGCCCGGCGCCACGGCCACCAGGCCCGCCAGCCAGACCGGCAGGTAGCCGCCCAGCAGGCCGTGGGCCACCTTCTGCAGGCTGTAGCCGAAGATGGCGTAGCCCGTGAGGAACAGCACCAGCAGCACCAGCGAGGGCACCTTGCCGATGTACAGCCAGCCCAGCACCCGGTCCAGGCCGGTGTCGCCATCAATGTCGGGCAGCAGGTCGTCGAGCCAGTTGCTCGGACTGAGCGAGACCAGCATGCCCAGGCCCTCGATCAGCGCTATGCCGACGATGAGCGCAAAGGCCACGCCGAAAGGCCAGGTCTCGGGGGCGGTGAAGAGGCCGACGATCACGCGTGCCCCGTCTTCAGGCGCGCCATGCGCTCGGCGATCTTGTGGTCGCGCACCAGGTCGTCGAGCTCCTTGAGCTTGGCGGCCTGGTCCAGCGTGTGGCTGCGGTCGGTGCCGGCCAGCCCGGTCTGGCGCGCGTACAGGCGGTCGAATGCACCGGTCACGGCATCCATGCGCTGCTGGACCCCATTGGCACCGCCAGACGGTGCGGGACCGGCCTGCGCTGCTGCGGCGCGGCTCTGGCGAAAGGCATCCAGCGCATCGCCCATCTCGCGCTGCTTGGCCAGCAGAGCCGCCACATAGCCGGTGAGCTCGCTCTCCTGCCGCGCCAGGTCGGCCAGCGTGGCCTCCAGCACCGGGATCTGCGCTTCGATATCGAGCTGGCGCGCCACGGCGGCGCGCGCCAGGTCTTCGCGGCCCGCGGTCAGTGCCTGGTCGATCTGCTCCGCGAGCTTGCCGTGCTGGTCGTTGAGGTGGGCGTGCTGCTGCTGGGCCAGGTGGCGGTTGGCGCTGGTGCGGCCCAGCTCATGGCGCACCTCGCCGATCACGGTGTCGGCTTCGCGCAGCGACTGCTCCATCACCGCCAGCGGTGCATGGTTCTCCAGGTGGTCCACCAGCGCATGCACGCTGCCGGCAATGATGCGGCCTACGCGTGTCTTGAGCGAATCTGCCATCTCAGGCTCCTTTCGAGAGAGGGGATTGAATGGTTTGGGCCAGCTCCAGGGTGGCTGCGGCATGCCGCTGCACGACGGCTGGATCGTACGCGCTGGCCTGCGTGGTGGTCGCCTGGCGCAGCAGCATCTCACTGAGCGCAAAGCCCCGGCGCACCAGCAGGTCTTCGAGCTTTGCGGCCTCCTGCTCCGAGGTGGGCGCATTGCTGACGGTGATGGCCAGGCAGGTCGTGACGTGGTCCAGCATGGCATTGAGCACGTCCGAATGGCGACCGGTCTGGCCCTCGGTGCGCACCAGCGATTCACGCAGCCGGGCCGTGATGTCGCGCGCCCAGGCGTGGGCGGCCACATAGTCCAGCGCGCCGTCGTGGTGGCGTTTGAGCTGGCCCAGCAGCACGCGCAGCTTGTCGCTGTTGGTGGTGGCGCCTTCCACCTGCAACTGGGCCAGCCACAGGTAGAGATCGCTCGGTATGCGGGCGGAGAGGGGCTCCATCGTGCTGGAGGTGGTAACCATGGCATCCATCCGAAGTGGTTTGAATGCGATGGTATTCATGTGAATACGTTTGTCAACGGCCCATTTGGGTGGCCGGTTTTGGGAATTGTTTGCGAGCGCGATGGCCCGCGGCACCGAGGGGAGGCGGATTCGCGTTAAAAATAGCGGATGAACTCACCGTCCTCGCACTCCATCTACGCCCAGCGCCGCGCGCGCCTTGCTGCCCAGTTGGGGGCCGGGGGCATTGCCATCATCCCCACGGCACCCGAGTACCCGCGCAACCGCGACACGGACTTCCTGTACCGCCACGACAGCTATTTCTATTACCTGACCGGCTTCACCGAAGCCGGCGCCTGCCTCGTGCTCACGGCCGAGGGGAATAGCGCGCTGTTCTGCCGCCCCAAGGACCTGGAGCGCGAGATCTGGGACGGCTACCGCCTGGGCCCCGAGGCGGCGCCCGGCGTGCTTGGCGTGGATGCGGCCTATTCGAGCACCATGCTCGATGCGCAACTGCCCCGGCTGCTGGAGAACCGCCACAGCGTGTGGTACCCCCAGGCCACGCACAATGGGCTGGCGGCGCGCGTGGATGGCTGGCTCAACGCCGTGCGCGCCCGCGTGCGCTATGGCGCGCAGTGCCCGGCCGTGCAGCAGGACCTGTGCGGGCCGCTCGACGAAATGCGCCTCATCAAGGACGCGCACGAGCAGGACACCATGCGGCGCGCCAGCGACATCAGCGCCCGCGCCCACATCCGCGCCATGCAGCGCTCGGCCCGCATGCTGCGCGCTGGCGAGGACGTGCGCGAGTACCACCTCGATGCCGAGCTGCTGTATGCCTTCCGCGAAGGCGGTTCGCAGTACCCGGCCTACGGCTCCATCGTGGCGGCCGGTGCCAATGCCTGCGTGCTGCACTACCGCGCCGATGCCGCCCCGGTGCGCGATGGCGAACTGGTGCTGATCGACGCCGGCTGCGAACTCGACGGCTACGCGAGTGACATCACCCGTACCTTCCCGGCCAACGGTCGCTTCACCGGGCCGCAGCGCGCGCTGTACGACCTGGTGCTGGCCAGCCAGGTCGCGGCCGTGGACGCCACGCGCGCCGGCGCGCGCTTCAACGATCCGCACGACGCCACTGTGGCCGTGCTCGCGCAGGGCCTGCTGGACCTGGGCCTGCTGGATGCCAACAAGGTCGGCACCGCGCAGGACGTGATCGACAAGCGCGCCTACTTCCCTTTCTACATGCACCGCACCAGCCACTGGCTGGGCATGGACGTACACGACTGCGGCAGCTACGTGGAGCCCGGCGAGGCCGACAAGACCACCGAGCGCAAGGACCCGCTCTCGGGCGAGACCGTCCTCAACCGCCCGAGCCGCGTGCTGCAGCCCGGCATGGTGCTGACCATCGAGCCAGGCCTGTACGTGCGCGCCGCCGAGGGCGTGCCCGAGCAGTTCCACGGCATCGGCATCCGCATCGAGGACGACGCCATCGTCACCGCCACCGGCTGCGAGCTGATCACGCGCGGCGTGCCGGTGGATGCGGACGAGATCGAGGCGCTGATGCGAAACTGAGGCGCCTTGCGGGCCGCCGAAGCCCCAACGAAAAACGGGCTCCTGATGGAGCCCGTTTTGGTTTCCGGCAAGCCGGCTCGATTACATCGAGCTGATCTCGCCCGAAGGGATCTGGCCGGTGCGCACGGCTTCGGCAGCCGCTGCACGCACGGCAGCGCGATCGGCCG